>NZ_JBAZDW010000039.1:0-12337 GCF_041654235.1 Dehalococcoides sp.
TGGTACGCGTGTTTTGTCTCCCCGCAAGGCTATAATAATGGCGGCGGTTGCCAATCTTGTGGGTGTTTTTACCGGTACAGCTGTGGCCAGAACTATTGGCAAGGGCATACTGGGACCTGAATCACTTACCTATGAAACAGTTATTGCCGGACTTGTAGCCGCAGTTATCTGGTCTGTGGTGGCTACCCGTAAGGGGCTTCCCGTAAGTCTGACGCACTGTCTGGTGGCCGGTCTGGCCATGGCCGGTGTGGCTATGGCGGGGTTTGGATCGGTAGATTGGGGTATTCTTTTAAAGATTATTGCGGCTGTAGGTATTGCCCCTATTATGGGTATGGCAGGTGGTTACCTGCTTATGGTTGCCTTGCTTTGGATATTCAGACGGAGTGTTCCCTCCAAGACTAATGGGCTTTTTTCCCACCTTCAAATATTTTCAGCCGCTTTCATGGCTTTCAGCCACGGGCGGAGTGACGGGCAGATGCCTATGGGTATTATTGCTCTGGGTACAGTGCTTTATACCGGTAATGCCGGTCTCTGGGACGCTATACCGCTTTGGATTATTGTTCTTTCGGCTTTGTCTATCAGCGCAGGGACGGCTATCGGCGGTTGGAGGGTTATCCAGACAGTGGGCGTGCGTATGACTAACCTTAGGCCGATAAATGGTTTTGCGGCTGAAACTGCTGCCGCTACAGTTATCCAGATAGCGGCTTCAATAGGTATTCCTGTGTCAAGCACCCATGCCATTTCTTCGGCTATTATGGGGGTGGGAGCTACCCGCAGGCTTTCTGCAGTACGCTGGGGTGTGGCGGGAAATATTGTGGGGGCGTGGCTGCTCACCTTTCCTATATGCGGTGCGCTGGGTTTTTTGGTGGCTGGTTTGTTTAAACTTATTTTCTAAAGTTCAATTAAACGGGGCTGTATGCGGCAGTGTTCGGCCGCAATAATAGACATAATCTCACGGACAGCATTATCAATCTCCCCCTCTGGGTTGACTACCACGTAGTCAAAGTCGGGGAGTTTTTCTATTTCGAGCGGGGCAGTAGCCAGTCGCCGTCTGAGGGATTCGGGTGATTCGGTCAGGCGGTGTTCCAGACGGCGGGTCAGTTCGTCCATATCCGGGGGCATCAGGAAAATAAATACCGCATTCGGCACTATTTTTTTGATGCTGGCCGCACCCTGAACGTCCACTTTTACAATAACATCTGAACCGCGGGATAAGGCTTGCCTGATAGGCGCTTTGGGGACGCCGTAAAAATTTCCGTAAACGTTAGCCCATTCCAGCAGTTCATTCTGGCTGATAAGCTCTTGAAATTCAGCCGGTCTGATAAAATTATAATCAACTCCCTCGGTTTCGGTTTCCCGTTTGGGGCGGGTGGTGGTGGTGACTATATAGGTCAGGGGCAGTTTGCGCTCTTTCATACGGGCCAGAACTGCATCTTTACCTACGCCGGAAGGACCGGAAACAATCAACAGCAGGGGTTTTTCAGTTTTATTAAAGTTCCAGTTTGTCATCAACCAGCTCAGGTTTTACCGCACCGCCGCGGCTAATAGAAAGTCGTCCGGTAATAGTTTCAGGGGCAAGCGCCGCCAGTACGATATGCCCGCTGTCAGTAAATATAACCGCTTTGGTTTTGCGGCCGTTGGTCATGTCTATCAAAAAGCCTTTAGTCCGGCTTTCCTGTATAATACGTTTAATGGGGGCAGAACTGGGCGGAGAAATGGCAATAACCCGGTTCATGGCCAGAATATTGCCGAAACCAATATGGACAAGTTCAATAAACATGTTGTTTCCTTAATGCTTAATAGACAACCAAGCGGGTTAAAACGCTTAATATATTATAACTTTATCAAGCTAAATTCAACTGGTTATGGTTTGAAGTAAGGCGTCATTTAATGATAAATTATCATAGGTTTTTATATTTACCTGTAAATCGGCACTAATACTCATAGATGCTTCTGGGTTTTGTCCAGCAGTATACGCAAGGAGAGGTATGTATACGATTATTGAGCGGCAGGATTTGTTGCCCAAAGTACACTTGCTGAAGATACAGGCACCTAAAGTAGCGGCTGCGGCGGCTGCCGGACAATTCGTTATCCTCAGGGTTGATACTGAGGGAGAGCGTTTCCCTCTGACTATTGCAGACTGGGACGCTCAAGCCGGAATAGTTACTGTTATCTACATGGAAATAGGTGTTTCCACCCGTAAACTGGCCAAGCTGGGCAAGGGTGATGCTATACTGGATTTTGCAGGTCCTTTGGGTAAGCCTACCGAGATTGAAAATTTCGGGACAGTGGTTTGCGTAAGCGGCGGCTTTGCCATGGCTACCATTGTACCCATTGCCAGAGCTATGAAAGAGGCGGGTAACCGGGTAATAAGTATAGTGGGTGCCCGCAGTAAAGATCTTTTCTTCTGGCATGACCGCCTTACGAAATATTCAGATGAAATGATAGTCTGCACTGATGACGGTTCTGCCGGCATCAAAGGGTTAGTTACCGAACCTTTGCGTGACCTGCTTTCTTCAGATACCAAACTAGACCGGGTAATAGTAATAGGCCCCAGTGTTATGATGAAATTCTGCTCAAAAACCACCCAGCCTTTCGGGGTGAAAACAATTGTCAGCCTTAACCCCATAATGATAGACGGAACCGGAATGTGCGGCTGTTGCCGGGTCAGTCTGGACGGGCAGACCCGTTTTGCCTGTGTGGACGGACCGGAGTTTGACGGGCATAAAGTGGATTGGGACGGGTTGCTGGTACGCCAGAAGTCCTATGTGGCTGAAGAGGCTGTGGCCTCCGAGAGATGCCGCTGCAAGGAAGAGGGGTGCGGAAACCATGGCTAAAGCAGGTCTGAATAGAATTGATATGCCCAAACAGGCGGTTGCCAAAAGGATTCAAAATTTTTCCGAAGTGGCCACCGGCTACACCCCTTCTGATGCCCATATTGAGGCTGCCCGCTGTTTGCAGTGCAAAAAGCGTTATTGCGTAGAGGGTTGTCCGGTAAATATAGATATTACGGAATTTATTTTGGCCTTAAGGGAAGGCGATATGCCTGAAGCCGCCCGCATACTTAAAAAGACCAACAGCCTGCCGGGGGTTTGCGGAAGGGTATGCCCGCAGGAAACCCAGTGTGAACAGGCCTGTATATTGAATAAAAAAGAAGTCCCCATAGCTATTGGGCGTTTGGAACGTTTCGTGGCGGACTGGGAGCGTGAACATTCTGCCGAGGTTAATCTGCCTAAAAGCCTTAAACCCAAGAGCGGGAAAAAAGCGGCGGTGGTTGGGGCAGGGCCGGCTGGATTGACTGCATCTGCCGAACTGGCCCGTTTGGGCCATGATGTCACCTTGTTTGAGTCTCTGCATACAGCCGGCGGGGTGCTGATGTACGGCATACCCGAATTTCGCCTGCCTAAGGATATAGTGCAGGGTGAAGTGGAATACGTAAAATCACTGGGCGTTAAGATTGAACTCAATGCGGTGGCAGGGAGGCTGTTTTCGCTTGATGACCTTTTCAAGCAAGGCTTTCAGGCTGTTTTTCTGGCAACCGGAGCGGGTTTGCCTCTGTTTTTAAATGTGCAGGGTGAAAACTTGAACGGGGTATATTCAGCTAATGAGTTTCTGACTCGGATAAACCTGATGAAAGCTCACAGTTTCCCTGAATATGATACCCCGGTTAAAAAGGGCAAAAAGGTGGCGGTGATTGGAGGCGGTAATGTAGCTATGGATGCCGCCCGCTGTGCTTTGCGTTTAGGTGCCGAAGAAGTCAGTATTATTTACCGCCGTTCCGAGGTTGAACTGCCGGCCCGAAAGGAAGAAGTGGAAAATGCCCGCGAGGAGGGTATCAAATTTCATTTCCTGACAAGTCCTGTGCGTTTTCTGGCAAATGAACAGGGGAAGGTGCGGGCTATGGATTGCCAAAAGATGGAGCTCGGCGAACCTGATGCCAGCGGCCGCCGCCGTCCCATACCGGTGGATGGCAGTGAATTTGAAATGGACATAGATTTAGCTATTATTGCTCTGGGTACCCGCCCCAATCCCTTGGTTATGCAGTCTGCCCCTGATTTGCAGGTAAACCCCAACGGCACGGTGGCGGCCGGTATCAGCGGGCAAACTTCGCATAAAGCGGTTTGGGCTGGCGGGGATATAGTAACCGGCTCTGATACAGTCATAAGCGCTATGGGAGCGGCCAAACGTTCGGCGCTGGTTATGGACGAATATCTGAGGAGCCTTTAATTCCGGCGGTTCAGCAGCAGTATTATAAATACTGCCAGCACCCACTTCCAAACATATTCCAGAGGGTCAGCTATCAGTTTGATAACCAAGCTCAGATTTTGGTCAAGTGAGCCTGTGACCTGACTGATGAAGCTATGCCAGGCCGGTATAAAACACAGCGCCAGCATGGCAAATACATAAAAGAGCAGGGCAGAGCGAAACACGTTCATACCCCAACCGCCTTTCTTTCGGGCAGAGGCTGTCTGCCTGTCTGCCGCACTTGTTTAAAGAAAAACCCCCGCCTTTGCGACGAGGGTTTTGTAGTCTGCAAAGGTTAGTTTACATATAATTCCATTCGGGAGGGGCATCTTCGCCCTGTTCCGGGTTTGGAGCTTTATTTTCAGTTGTGTCTTTTGGTTTTTCCGCCGGTTTTTCAGCCTCAGGTGAGGGAGGCGGTCCTTCGGGGAATTCAAGTTCCGAAGGAGCAGACAAATGCATTTGGCTCCAGCGCCACTCGTTCGTAACCTTTTCCATCACTCCGCTCAGGTAAAAATCAAAATCCTTTTGGTTTTCTCCATTTTTACAGGTATAGGTTACATGGGTATCCAGCCAGACAACCGGGCCGTTGCCTTTTATGGTGGTAAACCCTAACTTGAATTTTACCGGGGTAGCTTTGTCTAGCAGGGCTTGCATCCAGCGTCTGAAGCCGTTCTGCCCGAGGCCGACATTGTCCGGGCAGGGACCCACGGTGAGTATATTCGGTTCACTGTCTACCAGTACCACCAGTGCTTCTATATTCTTGGCCTCAACGGCTTCTTTCATTGCATCCAGCACTTGGTTAATCTCTTTGCGGACTTCAGGTTCTATTTTCATGAAAAGCCTCCTTGGATATTATATGGCTCTAATATTCAGCCATTATTTTTATAGCATTTGGCTGTTTCTGTCAACTTACTTTAGCTTTAGTAACAGTTATCAGACCGTAACTGGTGGTTTGGGTGCCCTCAGGCTTGATGCCAAGTTCTTCAAACAGGGCGGGTACGCCGCCATGTTTCAGGTAATGGCGGAAATTACGGTAGTGTTCACCGCCGGCTAGGCGTTCTATGGTTCTTATTATCCAGCCGGGAAAACTGGCAGGCAGGGGGCAGGTGTAGTCTGCTATAAGGATATAACCTTCCGGTTTGACCACCCGTTTCATTTCCGCCAGTATCTCCAGACAGGTTTGGGCGGGTTTGTCATGGAGTGCCAGAGTGGTAGAGGTATAGTCAAAACTGGCATCTGCAAATGGCAGATGGCGGGCATCTGCTTCGGTAAAATAACTGTCCGAAGGTAAGGCGGGGTCATACAGGCGGCGGGAGAGGCTGAGCATATCCGGGCTGAGGTCCAGCCCGAAACCCAGAATACCCCGTTTGCGGTATTCGCCTACTTGAGCCCCTGAACCTGAACAGACGTCCAGTACCCGTTCACCCGGTTTTATTCCGCCGAAATCTGGTATAAAACTTCTGATATTCCGCAGAAAAGGGTCTATAGCAGTTGAGTAGTTTATTTCCAGCATAAAGGCAGGGTTACTTTTTCACTGACCAGACAAGAGCGACTACCCAGCCGATAAAAGTCCAGCCGAGGAAGAAGTTCAGCAGGAAAATGGCCAGGGTATTGCGGCGGTGCTTAGCCAGGGCGATTATGGTGGGCAGGAAATAAAATGCCAGGCTAATTGCAAAAGAGATAAGCCCCAAAATTCCGCCAAAGAAAAAGTCAAACACTTTAATACTCCTTGATAATATAAAATAGCTATTATGAAAAGATTAGCCTAAAGACGGGTTATTTACAAGGCAGGGATTTATTGGCAGGCGGGGGATATGTTCGGGCTGTTATTCCGGGCAGATTGGGGATATTATAAAAATATGGATATTGAACAGTTCAAGCAATTAGTGGGAGAGGCGGTGGACAGCCTGCCGGAGGAATTTTTAGCCCTGCTGGATAATGTGGAAATACTGGTGGCTGACCGCCCCAGCCGCGTCCAGCGCCGCAATCTGGATATGCAAGCGGGCGAAGAGCTGCTGGGGCTTTACGAAGGTGTTCCCCTGACTGAACGCCATGCTTCTTATGGTATGGTTACTCCTGACCGTATAACCATATTCCGTTTGGCCATACTGGATACGGTTAAGTCTGAAGATGACATAAAAGACGAAGTCCGGCGGGTAGTCAAGCACGAAGTTGCCCACCATTTCGGCATAAGTGATGAACGGCTGGAGGAAATGGGCGGGTCTGTTTAAGTTTCAGCCGGTTTTCAGGTTGATATTAGGTTATTACTTGCTACGATGTATATTATTGTTTATAGGCGGTAATATTTATGAAGAATAAATTAACTGAATATTATCAAAATCGTGACCTATCAACAGGATTAACATACGGTGAGTTAAAACAGAGAGATGAAATTAAACAACGGTTTAATAAACAAAAAAAGATGCCTTACGTACTAACATAGCTTTTCTTATACTTGGGATAATCATTGGATGGCTTATTAATTGGTTCACTTAATAAATTTATGAGTGCAGATATATATTTCAGGAGAATAAAATCCATGAGTGATATAGCTGTTTCAGCCCAAACCCTTCACGAGAAGGGTTTCAACTGTGCCCAGTCTTTGCTTGCGGCCTTTGCCCCGTCTCTGGGTATTGAAACCGGGACAGCCCTTAAACTGGCTTCAGCTTTTGGCGGAGGCATGGCGGCGCGGGGTGACACTTGCGGGGTAATCAGCGGCGGGTTGATGGTGATAGGTTTGAAATTCGGGCAGGCTTCGGTTGAAGATAAAGCGGCCAGAGAAAAGTGTAACCGCCTTGGCCGCGAGTTTCTAAAGCAGTTTGAAGCTGAATTCGGGGCTACGGCCTGCCGTGACCTAATCAAATGCAATATAGGCACTCCGGAGGGGGCTAAACTGGTAAAAGAAAAAGGCCTCCGGGAAGGCCTTTGTTCAAAACTGGTTTACCGCGGGGCGGAGATACTTTCCGCCCTTATAGAGCAGATTTAGACGTTAAACAGGAAGTTGGCGGTATCTCCGTCCTGTACTATATAGGTTTTGCCTTCCAGCCTCAGCTGACCGCGTTTTCTGACTTCCGCCAGTGAACCGGCGGTAAGCAGGTCACCGACGTGGACAATTTCTGCCCGTATATATCCCCGTTCTATATCGGAGTGGATTTTGCCGGCTGCTTTCTGGGATATAGTACCGCGGGTAATAGTCCAAGCCCGCACTTCGTCCGGCCCTACGGTAAAGAATGAGATAAGGTCTAAAAGGTCATAGGAAGCTCTTATGGTGCGGTCAAGTCCGGTTTCTTTAAGCCCGTAACTTGAGCGGAATTCGGTGGCTTCAGCCTCGTCCATATTTATCAGTTCGGCTTCCAGTTTGCCGCATATTACAATCACCCTGTAGTTTTTGCCGCCGTAGCGGGTATTGAGTTCGGCTTCCATCTCGGCGGCCTTGGGCAGGTCATCTTCGCCGATGTTTATAACCATAAGCACTGGTTTGTTGCTCAGAAACTGGTAACCGGACAGTATTTTGGCCTCTTCCTCATCCACTTCCATATCACGGACGGGAATATCTTTCTCCATGGCTTCTTTGATTCGGGCCATGAGTTCTTTTTCACGTTCCAGAGCGGCTCTCTCCGGGGGTTTGGCACTCTTCATCTGGCTGCCGATGCGGTTAAGCCTTTTTTCAATAATAGTCAGGTCTGAAAAAATAAGCTCGGCATTCATGGTGGTCAGGTCACGTTCGGCGTTGATGCCGCCGGCAGGCAGAGGGATGGCGGTGTCTTCAAATGCCCGGATAACATTAAGCAGGGCATCTACGTTTTGCAGTTGGGTCAAAAGTTCACCTGAAAAAGAGCTGTCTTTAGTGCCGCCTTTGAGAGATGCCCCCACGTCAAAATATTTTATTTCGGCCGGGGTGAGTTTCTTGGGGTGGAACATCTCTTCCAGGGGACTCAAACGGGCATCAGGCACCTTTACAATGCCTACGTTGGCCGAACTACTCTGTGAATAAGAGCCGGTGGCGGCGTTACTGCGGGTAGCGGCGTTGAAAATGGTGGTGCGTCCGCTTTTAGCCAGACCTATTATACCTATTGTTACTGCCATATATTACTTTCGCTTTTGCTCCTAGATATCGTTTTTGCGGCTGTTTTTGAGTACGTCTCTGGATACCTTGAGAGCCAGATCACGTTCACCGTAATTTGCCTTGGTATTGCAGGCAATGTCCAGCAGGGCACACAGTGCCTCGTAGGAACCAAAGCGGGCAATATGTTTAATGGTCTTTTCCCTTATTTCAGGGGCTATTTCCATGTCATTGGCAATGGCAATATGTTTGCGGAGTTCGTAGGGCATCACAACTTCTTCGGGCATTGTTTCAAATCCTCCAAGTGTAGCTTACGGGCAGATTGTAACATACTGTAAGGCATTTTTGCACTAAACTTCAAAGGTTACGTACCCGCTTTCTTATGCTACAATATCAGCCGAAGGTGGCTTGAATTTGCTGTATATTTTTACCGGCAGTGATGATTTTTCCCTGAAAGAACGCTTGAAGCAGATAAAACAGGCTTTGGGTGATGAGTCTTTGGCTTCGGCCAATACCACTCTGCTGGAAGCTAAAAACCTGACGGCTGCCGAACTTTTAAATTACGTACAGACTATTCCCTTTTTAGCTCCTGCCCGGCTGGTTATAGTGAACGGACTGCTGGAGAGGTTTGAGGGTGCAAAGGGCAAAACTGCCGCCAAGGATACCGCAAACAAAAACAGCCCTGATGAGTTTGCCCGGGCACTGGATAATCTGCCTCCGACAACTCTGGCGGTGCTTTTGGACTATACTACTGCCAAAGATGGTGACTACCGCGAAAAAGAAAAAGTGTCCGCTTTGGCAACCAACCCCCTTTTCAAAATAATAGGCAGCCGTGCCGAGGTTAAGCATTTTGCACCTCTTTCTGCCCAAAACCTGCCCGGTTGGGTAATGCAGCGTGCCAAACAATCTTCTATCCAGATGTCTGTTCCGGCTGCCCGTTTGCTGGGCCGCTTGGCGGGGCCCGATTTGTGGGCACTTTCTACCGAGATTGAAAAACTGGGATTGTATGCACAGGGGCGGGTGATAGAGGAAGCAGATGTGCAGGCTATGGTGGGCTATGCTCAGGAAGTAAATATATTCTCTCTGGTGGATGCTATACTGGACTGTAAGGTTAAAGAAGCCCAGCAGTCTCTGGCGGCTTTTACTGCTGGCGGCGGGTCACCCGGTTTTCTGCTCTTCATGCTGGTACGCCAGCTTCGGCTGATGGTGCGTTATACTGCCCTTAAAAAACGGGGATTGAAGGAAGCAGAGGTTTTCAAGGTTATGGGCGGTTCGGAATACGCCCTCAGGAAAACGGCCTCTCAGGCTGTATGCCAGAATATGGACAGCCTTAAAAATATTTACACTAAACTGCTTGAGACAGACCTCTATATAAAAACCGGCCGCTTTGAACCGGAGCTGGCCTTGAGTTTGCTGGTTGCCGAACTTTGCGGGAGAAAATAGCTTGGAAGAAAAACAAAAACAGTCTCTCAGGGAACAACTGAAAACAGTAAAATGGGGCAGTCTTTTATTAACCTTTGGGGCTCTTATAGCACTCAGTTTTCTGTTGGCCTGGGGACTTAATTCGCTGGTAGACAGTCTGGATATACCCCTTGATGAATATGCCTGGCTGACGTACCTGCTGGTTTTTGTTATGTCTATACTGGCTAATGCCACGGTTATAGCCCCGGTGCCTTTTGCTATTTCCATTATGGTTGCTGCCGCAACCAATTTTAATCCGGTGCTGGTAGCTCTGTTCGGTGCTCTGGGCGGTAGTCTGGGTGAAATGAGCGGTTATTTTGCCGGCCGGTTAGGTAAAAAACTGGCCATTCCCGAAGGTCTGGTGGGTTACAACCGGGTGGAAATCTGGATACAGAAATACGGTGCTTGGGCTATCGCCTTTCTGGCTGCCCAGCCGATAGTGCCTTTTGATGTGGGAGGGCTGATTGCCGGATTGGCACGCATGCCTGTTCACAAGTTTTTGCCGGCGCTGTTCCTAGGCAAGTTCCCCAAATATATTATTCTGATATATGCCGGAATTGGTTTGATGGACTGGCTGCCATTCCTGAAGGCCTAGGGTTATTCACTTTAACTAAAAATAGGGGGCTTTATTGAACCGTAGTAATTCAGAGGTTATGAGCAAGCCCTGTTTGTGTCTGGATATAGGCGGCAGTAAAATCCGTTCGGCGGTGGTCACCCATGACGGACGGGTGGTGGCTTGGGAACAGGAGCCTACCTGTGCCCGAAACGGGGTAACGGGTGTATTTGAGAGTATCTGCCGGGTGCTTGACCGCTTGCTTGCGCGTAACAACCTGAATACCTCACAGTTTGAGGCACTTGCTGCGGCGGTTGCCGGGGGTATAGATATGCCAAACGGGCTGGTTACCCAGTCTCCCCATTTGCCCGACTGGCGGGACGTGCCCCTCAGGGATATGCTTACAGAATGTTATCTCAAGACCTTTATTATAAATGATGCTTCGGCCGCCGCACTGGGTGAACACCGTCTGGGAGTGGGGCTGGGAGTTAAAAATCTGGTTTACCTGACCGTTTCCACCGGTATCGGGGGCGGTATTATTATAAATAACGAGCTGTATCTGGGGCAGAGCGGCTGTGCCGGTGAAATAGGGCATATGTGTCTGGATATAAACGGCAAGGAAGATGTCTGCGGCAACAAAGGCTGTTTGGAAACACTGGCTTCGGGTACGGCTATTGTCAGCAGGGTTCAGACCGAACTTGCTGGGGGTGAATTTTCCATACTGGTAGAACGCTTCAAGGCGGATTATTCGGCTTTGACCGCAGAGGATATAGGCAGGGCGGCTTCAGAGGGTGACAGGCTGTGTCTGGGGATTATCCGTCAGGCAGGGGAATATCTGGGAATCGGGCTGGTGAATATTGCCAATATATTTAACCCGGAGCTTATTATACTGGGGGGCGGGGTTTCCAAGCTGGGAGAGATATTTATTGAGCCTGCCCGCCAAGTGCTTTATAAACGGGCTTTCCGTCTGGCGGGGGATGATGTCCGCCTGATAGTTTCTGTTCTGGGGGATAATGCCGGGGTGATTGGGGCAGCTCTGTATGCCTATGCCTGTCTGGATAGTGCGAACAACCAGCCTCAGTGAACCCTATATATATAATATAGAAGACCCGCTGTGGATTATTAAAATTGACAGCTTGATGAGCTTAAACTAAAATCGTATTTATCTTATCTATCTACTTGAAATGGCAGGTGCGGCTTTGTTTAGCAGTGATGAATTACGCGAAAATTATCTGAAATTTTTTGAGGAGAAGGGGCATAAGCGGATTGCCAGTTCTTCCCTGATACCCCACAATGACCCCACCCTTCTTTTAACTACCGCCGGCATGGTGCAGTTCAAGCCCTATTATCTGGGGATGGCCAAGCCTGAAAATCCTCGTATGGCCTCCTGCCAGAAATGTTTCCGCACTACCGACATTGAATCAGTGGGCGACGCCAGCCACCTGACCATGTTTGAAATGCTGGGCAACTTCAGCATCGGCAACTACTTTAAAAAAGAAGCTATTGCCTGGGCTTGGGAATATGTAACCCAAAGGCTAAATATACCTGCCGAAAGGCTCTGGATAACAGTCTATCTGGATGATGATGAAGCTATTGCCCTCTGGAAGGAACAGGGAGTACCCGAAAACCGGATAGTCCGGCTGGATGCGGCTGACAACTTCTGGGGACCGGCCGGGGATTCAGGTCCCTGCGGCCCTTGCAGTGAAATCCACTATGATTTCGGGCAGGAAACGGGCTGCGGCAAGGCGGATTGCAACCCCTCCTGCAAGTGCGGCCGTTTCTGTGAAATATGGAATCTGGTATTTGTCCAGTTTAATCAGGACAAGAGCGGCAAGCGTCAAAACCTGCCTGCCCCCAGCATTGATACCGGCATGGGGCTGGAACGCCTGACTATACTGATGCAGTCCAAGAAAAACGTATACGAAACCGATATATTTGCCCCCATTGTGGAAAAAGCCTGCCTGCTTTCGGGCAGGAAATACGGGTGTGATGCCGCAACTGACAGAGCCCTGCGG
>NZ_JBAZDW010000040.1:0-12002 GCF_041654235.1 Dehalococcoides sp.
GGTGGTAGATGATATGGACCAGGCAATCCATGCCGGTGAGCTGAACGTGCCCGTGAAAGCTGGTGCTTTTAATAAGGAAATGGTCAAGGCCAATCTGGGACAAATATTGATGGGAGAAAAATGTGGCCGCCAATCACTTGGGGATATAACCGTATTTGATTCTACCGGAGTGGCCATTGAAGATATCGCAGTAGCCAAATGGCTGTATCAGAGGGCAAGTGATCTCGGAACCTTCCTGAGTCTGCCGTTGGTGGAGTAGGCTTCAGGACTGGGTTTTTTTAGAGGGTGTCTGCTTGGGGGCTTTGAGATTTACTTCCTCGGCAGAGAAGGGCGAATAACCCTGAATGATTTCATCTTCAGTAGTTATTACCAGTTTACCGCCGCACTGGGCACAGCTTTGGTGGCGGGCATTTAAAAGCGCCCATCCGTGATAATGCCCCCCGCACTTGGTACATACTGCTTCTGGTATTTGCATACTATTATATTACCATTAAGGTAGATATAACCTGTCAACTACTTTATAGTTACTATTTTAAGAAAATAGTAACTGTTATCCGGCAGTTGCTACTGCCAGGCACCATTTACGAAAGTGAGACCTGCCCAGTCACTGTCTTCGGGCATTTCGGCACTTGATATCAGCCCTTTTTCATCTAGAGTATATATACCGATAACCGCACCCATAATAAAATTATGAACTGGCAAGCTGACGGAAGGTGAACCGTAGGTAACACTGGAGGTATGGCCGGGTCCTACCGTGCCTCCGTCATTCAGGGTATTTGTTTTCACATCTACCATAGCGGACAGGACGGCCAGACGGACATTTGCCAGTTCGGTATTGGCTGACTCTACCTTGCCCTCGTGCATAAATTTGACTACATTGGGGATTACCACTCCTGCCAATGCTCCCAATATGGCTACAACTACCAGTATTTCAATGAGTGTAAAACCACTTTCACGCTTGAAAATGTTTAGCGGCATTTTCATAAATCTCCCCCTGTGCTTGCACCTGTCCACATTTATATCTCCAATAGTACTAAAATTTAGTCATCAGTTGCAATACCCTTTTATTAAAGTGACTGTCTTGCTGAAAATACCCGCTGGCTTTATACTTTAGCCATGCCTGAGCATAAAATATTGGTAGTTGAAGATGATGCCACTCTGCGGGAACTTTTGTGTTATAACCTTGCCAAAGAAGGGTATCAGCTGGAATGTGCTGAAGACGGGCTGAAGGCACTTAGTGTTTACCGCCTGTTTAAGCCGGCACTGGTTATACTGGATGTTATGATACCGGGTATAGACGGCTTTGAACTCTGCCGCCTTATCCGCGCCGAGAGCAGTGTTCCCATACTTATGCTGACTGCCCGTTCAAGTGAGGCGGACAAAGTAAACGGGCTGGAAGCGGGGGCGGATGATTATCTATCCAAACCCTTTGGCATGAAGGAACTGCTGGCCAGAATGAAAGCTCTCCTTCGCCGCAGCCAGATGCAGAACTCCCCGGCAGAGCCGGCAGGCGGGCTGAAGATAGGCGATTTGGAGATATTTATTGAACGCCATCTGGTAATACGGAACGGAGTTGCTCTGGATTTTTCCCCGAAAGAATTTGACCTGTTTAGCTTTTTAGTGCAGAACCGCTATCGGGTTTTCAGCCGGGAACAACTGCTGGAAAAGGTCTGGGGTTATGACTATCCCGGCGGTACCCGTACGGTGGATGTGCATATAAGCTGGCTTCGCCAGAAGATAGAGGCTGATCCCTCCAAACCCCGCCACCTGATAACTGTCAGGGGAACCGGCTACAAGTTTGAGGAGTAGATATGACCAGAAGCCTTAAATGGCGTTTGATAACTCTGTTCTGCCTGCTTATTGCCGGTTGTGTGGGTATACTGAGTATTTTTCTTTCCAATCATCTGGAAAATTCGTATATGGATAACCTGCAGTCACGCCTGATACAGGAGGTTACCCTGTTTTCGCGGGTAGTGCCTGAATATATCACCGAAAGCCCGGATAGTTTTGATGCCGGTGTAAAGAAACTTGGGGCTTCGCTGGATATAAGGCTGACCGTGATTGCCCTTGACGGACAGGTGCTGGCAGATTCACTCCAGTTGCCTTCGGAAATGGAAAACCACTCTACCAGAATTGAGTTTATTGATGCCCTTGCAAGCGGCATCGGCATAAGTATTCACCCGTCTGCCAGCCTGGGGTATGAAATGCTGTACGTGGCTACTCTGGTTAAAAGCGGCCAAGATGTGCTGGCGGTAGCGCGGGTGGCTTTGCCGGTGGAAGAGGTGTACGCTGCCGTACGGGAGGTAGACCGTACTATTCTGCTGGGTGCGGTAATAAGTATACTGGCGGCCGGTCTGCTGGCGGTTTGGGTAGCGGCCAGTGTTACCCGTCCGGTTAAGGAACTGACAGCTATTTCCAGACGTATTGCCCAAGGGCAAATGGATACCATTCAGATAGATGTAAGCGGCAAGGGGGAAATGGAAGAGCTGGCAAAGGCCTTTCGGCTGATGACTGAGCGCCTGCGTGACAGTATAAAAGCTGTCAGTTCGGAGCGTGACTATCTTTCGGCGGTACTGGAACGCATGGGTGACGGTATTTTCCTGCTGGACCGTGAGGGTTCAATAAACCTTTTAAATCACGCTTCTGAGCGAATATTCAAACTGGAAGCTGGCGGAGTAATAGGGCATAGCTTTGTGGAAGCGATACGTGACCATGAAATCAACGCTGTTTTTGAGCGTGCTAAATCCTCCGGCAAACAGGAGATGGGTTTTGTAGAGCTTACCGCAGGCAAGCGTTTTCTGGGCATTATTGCCACCCCTCTGGTCAGCCAGTCCGGTTATCTGGTGCTGGTGCAGGACCTTTCAGAGCTTCGGCGGCTGGAAAAGGTTAGACGGGATTTTGTAGCCAATATCTCCCACGAATTACGTACACCCATTACCTCTCTTAAACTGTTAACAGAAACCTTGCAGGAAGGGGCGGCATCTGACCCCGATGTGGCGGCCGGTTTTATTGATAAAATCCACCTTGAGGTAGATAAACTGGCCCAGCTGGTTACGGAATTAAGTGATCTCTCTGCTATAGAAAGCGGGCAGGCGGTTTTGAACCTCCAGCCGGGAGACATAAGAACGGCTATCAAACTGGCGGCTGAAAGGCTTAGTCCTCAGGCAGAACGGGCGGGCATAACCCTTGGGGTAGAGCTGCCTGAAACCCTGCCGCAGGTAAGACTGGACGAAAACAGGGTTGAGCAGGTACTGGTTAATCTGGTGCATAACGCTATCAAGTTTACTCCCAAAGGCGGAAAGATAAAGATTGGTGTCCGCACTCAGAGCCAAACACTGGTAGTATATGTAACTGACAGCGGCATAGGTATACCCGAAGATGATTTAACCCGGGTGTTTGAGCGTTTTTACAAGGTGGACAAATCCCGTTCCGGTGGGGGCACAGGTTTGGGGTTGGCTATTTCCAAGCATATTGTGCAGGCTCATGGCGGGAGTATTTGGGCAGAGAGCGTTTATGGCAAGGGAGCTACCTTTAGCTTTAGTTTGCCGCTAGCCTGAGGAATCCCTAAAACCCGGTAGCGCCAGCCAGTTTGAATAAAGCTGGCTTTTTTGTTTTCCGAAATAGTCCTCAGTATCTATTAACTAAGGGTATCCTGAAAATTTTACATAACCTTAACATGTTCTTTATATGGTCTTAATCTTTAAGCATTAAACTGATAGTGTGAATAAGGAAAGAGGAAATGAAACAAGAAAGGAGGTGAATATAATGGAAAGAATAACTTTAGCTCTGGTAGCCCATGATAACAAGAAGCAGGAAATGGTTGAACTGGTGAAGAAGCATGAAACAGACTTGGCAAGCCTTAATCTGGTAGCCACCCGCACCACCGGTAAGCTGATTCAGGCAAGCACAAGTCTGAATGTTACCCTGTTGCAAAGCGGCCCTCTGGGAGGTGACCAGCAGATTGGTGCCATGGTAGCCAGCGGGGTAGTAACCGCTATCATATTTCTTCGTGACCCCCTGACCGCCCAGCCCCATGAACCTGATATCTCCGCCCTGATGCGCGTGTGTGACGTACATAATGTACCCTTAGCTACCAACGTATCTACCGCTGAGGCTGTATTGCACCTTATATTCGAGCATCCGGAGGAACTTAAGGAGCATAGGCTGAAGAGCCAGCTTTTAAATAGTCTGAATAGCTGATATACAGGTTAGGCAAAGAAGTAAAAAGAAAAAGGAGAAAAATTGAACAAGATAGCAAGTAATAAAAAGATTATGTTGCCTGTAACCGCCATTATGCTGCTGGCACTGGGCGTGGCTGGTTGCGGTAATGATACCGACGATAACAACGATGACAATACCACCGCTCTTTCAGGGACTATCAACGAAGCTGGTTCTACCACAGTCCAGCCTCTGGCTGAAAAACTGGCAGCTGCTTTCACCGCCCTGAACCCGAATGTCAAAGTGGTAATTGGCGGCGGCGGTTCGTCAGTGGGCGTTAAGTCTGTAACTGAAGGCACTGTAGATATCGGTGCGGCTTCCCGTGACCTGAAGGATACCGAAACCGGTCTGACTAAATACCTTCTGGCCAAAGACGGTATTGCCATTGTGGTTCACCCTGATAATACCGCCGTTAATAACCTGACTATAGACCAAGTAAGGGATATCTTTTCAGGGGTTATTACCAACTGGAGCCAGGTAGGCGGCCCTGACAAGGCTATCCATGTAATGGCCCGTGAAGAGGGTTCGGGTACCCGGACTGCCTTTGAGGAATTGGTAATGGGTGCTGATGTGAGGATTGTAACCAATGCTGTTCTTCAGAACTCCAACGGGGCTCTTAAGACTGCCCTTTCCGGTGATAAAGATGCCATAGGCTTTATCTCCTTCGGCTACATAGATTCTGCTGTAAAAGCCCTGAGTATAAACGGCATCGCGGCCACCTCCGAGAATGGTAAAAACGGTACCTACCCCATAATCCGCCCGCTTTACTTCCTGACCAAGGGTACCACCAGCGAACTGGTGCAGGCCTTTATAGACTATTGCCTAAGTGATGCAGTCCAGCAGATAATAACCGAAGAGGGTTACTTATCCGTAAACTAAACCACGGCGGGTCAAATCAGATAGTCATGATGGGCAGAGACGAAAACTCTCTGCCCGGACTGGTTTAGGGAAAAATGTTACCGAGATATTTTACTGATAAACTGGCCAAATACGGGGTCTTCATCACCGCCCTTGTTTCCATACTGGTGCTGTTGGCCATCGCCATATTTATTATAAAAGGGGGGTTGCCTTTATTCGGTGAAGTAAATCCCCTGGATTTCCTTTTCGGACAGAGCTGGAGCCCTACCTACGGTGAATACGGCATACTATCCATGATAGTGGGTTCTTTACTGGTTACACTGGGCGCGATGGTGATTGCAGTGCCTCTGGGCATTGCCTGTGCTATTTTGCTGGCAGAGGTTGCACCCCGAAGGGTGCGGGATTTGCTGCGTCCGGCAGTTGAACTGTTGGTGGGTATTCCCTCGGTGGTTTACGGTCTGGTAGGCATAATGGTAATCGTGCCGGCCGTCAGAAATCTGGGGGGTACGGGTTATTCTATACTGGCGGCAGTGCTGGTGCTCTCAATTATGGTTTTGCCTACTATTATCAGCATATCCGAAGATAGTCTTAGGGCTGTCCCCCGCACTTACAGGGAAGGGTCTCTGGCGCTGGGCGCCAGCCACTGGCAGACTATCTGGCATGTACTTTTGCCGGCTGCCCGTTCAGGGGTGGGTGCAAGCATAGTTCTGGGTATGGGCAGAGCCATCGGCGAGACTATGGCCATGATTATGGTTATAGGCAATGCGGTTATTATCCCTTCCTCGCCTCTTGACCCTGCCAGAACTCTGACCGGCAATATTGCGGTGGAGATAAACTATGCGGCAGGTCTGCATGAAAATGCCCTGTTTGCTACCGGTCTGGTGCTGCTGATTTTAATACTTATATTAAACAGTCTGGCTACTCTGGTACTGAAGCGGGGGGAACAGCATGCTTAAATTTACCTCCCGCAGCACCCAGAAAGTGGCGTTTTCGCTGTTGTGGACGGCAGGCATTATCACCTTGCTTATTCTGCTGCTTATTATAGGTTACATTATTATAAGGGGCTTGCCCGGTTTCTCATGGGATTTTCTGTTTACTCCGCCGGCAGGCGGTCTGGCAGGTGACGGGGGTATTTCTTCGACTATTGTCACCACCCTGTATCTGGTAGGCCTGACTTTGCTGATACTGGTGCCGGTAGGTATCGGGGCGGCTATATATCTGGTGGAATATGCACCTGATAACCGCCTGACCCGTTTTATCCGTTACGGCGTTCAAACTTTGGCAGGTGTGCCCTCTATCCTGTTCGGCCTGTTCGGGTTTGCCCTGTTTGTCACGGTTCTCCACTTCCGGTTCTCCATACTTTCAGGTGCACTTACGCTGGCCTGCCTGCTGCTTCCGGTGCTTATCACGGCTACAGAAGAAGCTCTAAAGACAGTTCCCCGTTCCTACCGGGCAGGGGCTATGGCTCTTGGGGCTACCAAATGGCAGTCCATAACCCATGTAATACTGCCGGCAGCTTTGCCGGGTATTGCTACCGGGGTGATACTCTGTGCCGGGCGGGCTTTGGGTGAAACAGCCTGTTTATATGTGACTATGGGTGGCAGTGCCGCCATGCCGGATTCGCTTCTTTCGGGCGGGCGTTCACTGGCATTGCATGTGTTTTATCTGGCTACCGAGACTAATGCCATAGATAAGGCCATGGCCACCGCTGCAGTCTTGATAGTGATTATTGTGGGGCTGAATGCTTTAACCAATTTCATTTCCCGGCGTTTTCAGAAACGCATGAGCGGAGGAGTTTAAATGGACCCTAAAATAAAAATCCGCGGTGTTAACTTCTTCTATCACAAGCACCAGGTACTGAAAAATATAAATATGGACTTCCCCGAACGCCAGATAACCGCCATAATCGGCCCTTCAGGTTGCGGCAAGAGCACCCTTTTGCGGGCCCTCAACCGCATGAATGATATTGTCAGCGGGGCCAGACTGGAGGGTGCTGTACTGCTGGATAATGAAAATATCTACTCCCCCAATCTGGATGTGGTCAACCTCCGCAAGCGGGTGGGTATGGTTTTCCAGCAGCCCAACCCTTTTCCCAAGAGCATTTTTGATAATGTGGCTTTTGGTCCGCGTATGCTGGGCACTACTGCCCAGTCCCGTCTGGACGAGGTGGTAGAAAAAAGTCTGCGTCAGGCGGCTTTGTGGGACGAGGTCAAAGACAACCTGCATAAATCTGGTCTGGCCCTCTCCGGCGGGCAGCAGCAAAGGCTGTGTATTGCCAGAGTGTTGGCGATAGAGCCGGAGGTTATCCTGATGGATGAACCCTGCTCCGCCCTTGACCCGGTGAGCACTATGAGGATTGAAGAATTGATGCAGGAACTGAAGCAAAACTATACTATTGCTATAGTAACTCACAACATGCAGCAGGCCGCCCGCGCCTCGGACTGGACTGGCTTTCTGCTGACAGGCGACCTGGTGGAATACGGGCGGACGGGTGAGATTTTCTCCCGCCCCAGAGATAAACGCACTGAAGACTATATTACCGGACGTTTCGGTTAAAGGAGACAGATTATGCCGCGAATGGGATTTGACCGCCACCTGAAGGAACTTGAAAATGACTTATTGCTCCTTGGGAGTATGGTGGGTAAGGCTATTGACCGCTCCACTCAGGCTATGAAAGAGCGGGATATTGCGCTTGCCAAGCAGGTTATAGAAGAAGACAAACTGATAAACTGTAAACGTTTTGAGATTGAAGAAAAAAGTATAGAACTTATGGCTACCCAGCAACCCATGGCCCGTGACCTGCGGATAATAGTGGCGGTGCTTAATATGATAGTTGACCTTGAGCGGATTGGTGACCACGCTGCCGGCAACGCCAAAATTGTGCTTATGCTGGGCGAAGAACCCCCTTTAAAGCCGCTGGTGGATATACCCCGCATGGCGGTGAAGACTCAGGAGATGCTCAACCGGGCACTGGGGGCGTTTATCAACCGGGATAGTGCCGAAGCCATTAACGTGATAAATGACGATGACGAAGTAGATAATTTGTATGACCAGGTTTTCCGTGAACTTTTAGTGTTTATGGCCGAAGATCCCCACACCATTTCACGGGCTACCCGGCTTATCTGGGCAGCCCACAATCTGGAAAGGAGTGCTGACCGGGTGACCAATATATGCGAGAGAGTGCTTTTTGTGATTACCGGCAAATCAGAAGAGTTAGGTTCATCAAACTACTGATATGGAAAACAGACTACAGGTTTTGTTCGTATGTTTGCATAATGCCGGCCGTTCGCAGGCGGCTGAGGCTATCTTTAATAATCTCTCTGGGGGCAGGGTTGTAGCCATTTCAGCCGGTACTGAACCATCCTCCGCCCTTAACCCGGAGGTAGTGGCGGTGCTGAAGGAAGACGGCATAAATACAGACGGGCTTAAGCCCAAACTGCTTAGTCAGGACATGCTGGATAAGGCCAGCCGCATAATAAGTATGGGTTGTGATGTTACTTTGTCCTGCCCGGGGCATTTATACGGACAGGAAGATTGGGGCATAACTGATCCAAGGGGTAAAAATCTGGCAGAAGTCCGCCTGATAGTCGGTGGTATCCGCCAAAAAGTGGAAAACCTGCTGGCGGAGCTGGAAAAATCCGAGGGTTAACAGCTCTAATCCTGCATTATTACCGATAAGAGCCGTACCTGAATAGCACAGGGTTTACCTAGTCAGCAGGTAATTGCTGCGAAACAGGCCGCAGTACAAGGCGCGGTGTATCCAGCGCTTTTATATAGTAGCTTGTTACCATTCCGGAATATATTTTATATCATAGCCAAGGTATTCATGGTGGGGGATAGCCAGGGCTTGCATTGTGTGGTATTATATAAAAAGTACTAGTACCTTTCTTTTTACAATACGGCAATAGACCGCACATTTGGTCACTTGTTTACGAAGGGAATACGGTGCTTAATGGCAACCAGTTGCCTATTGTTTTATTAGTTTATAGCTATAATCATTATTATAATACAATAATTTGATATTGTTTGCCGTTATATGTTAGTATGTACAAGTCTTTTACGCCCCCTATTAAAATAACCGGAGTTACTTCAATATGGAAAGTATCTGGAAAGAAAAAGTAGACGGCGTCATTACCCAGAGCGGAAGCTCTCGGCTCTCTCTCCTTCCATGTTTGGAAGCGGTTCAGGAAGAGTGCGGCTACATACCCCACGAAGCTGTAAATTATTTGAGGGAATGCTTAAGCATTCCCTCAATTGATATTTACGGCATGATTACCTTCTATAGCCTGCTCTCTACTAACCAAAAGGGAAAGTACGTGATCCGCCTGTGTAATTCGCTACCCTGTTACCTGAACGGTACGGAAAACATTCTGGATACCCTGGTGGACAACCTGGGTATAGAACCGGGCCAAACCACTCTGGATCGACGTTTTACCCTGGAGCTGGTACCCTGTCTGGGATTATGTGACCAGTCACCGGCCATGGTAATTAACGGGGTGGTTTACGGTAAGCTGACTGCTCAGTTGGTAACCGAAGTCCTGGATGAATTGAGGACTTACTAAGATGAAAGACTTGAAGATTATTACCCGCCATCTGAACACTGCCAATTCAGCGGATATTGATGTCTATCTGGCTGACGGCGGCTACCAGGCCCTCAAGAAAGCTTTGTCTATGACCCCGGAGGAAGTGATTGCCGAGGTCAAACGCTCAAAGCTGGTGGGTCGGGGAGGGGCGGCTTTTCCCACCGGGCTCAAGTGGGAGCTTACCCGCAAGGAAAAGGCCAACCCGAAATATATTGTCTGCAATGCCAGCGAGGGCGAACCGGGCACTTTTAAAGACCGGTTAATACTCAAAAATGACCCCCATATGGTGCTGGAAGGTTTTATTATTGCCGCTTATGCGGTAGGTACCTCTCAGGGCTTTATTCACGCCCGCGAGGTTTATACCCAAGAGATAGAGCTTTTCCAAAAGGCCATAGACCAGGCAACCGAACGCGGTTTTCTGGGTCAGAATATCATGGGGAGCAATTTCTCGCTGGATATCCAGTTTTACAAAAGCGCCGGTGCGTACATCTGCGGTGAGGAAACCGCCCTGTTTGAGTCCCTTGAAGGGCACAGGGGCATTCCCGCCACTCGTCCGCCTTACCCGGTGCAGGTGGGGCTTATGGATAAACCCACCACCGTCAACAATGTTGAAACATTGTGCAATATTCCTGCCATTATAAATAACGGGGCAGACTGGTTTGCTTCAATCGGCCATCCGGACTATCCCGGTACCAAGCTCTTCTGCCTTTCCGGCAACGTGAAAAAGCCGGGTGTTTTTGAATTGCCACTGGGGACTAACCTTAAGGACTTGCTTGAGGCCGGGGGGGGCGTAGACGGTAAGTTCAAAGCGGTTTTACCGGGTGGCATATCTTCCAGCCTGCTTACCGAAACGGATATCAGTCTGGATTTCAAGACTCTGGCCAAGGCCGGTACTATGCTGGGTTCAGGTGCGGTTATTGTGATAAACTCTGATACCAGCATGGTAAATGTAGCGTCCAATGTCGCCCACTTCTTTGATGAAGAGGGTTGCGGCAAGTGTTCTATTTGCCGCGAAGGTACCCGCCGGGCGGCTGAAATCCTGAGCCGTTTTTCCCGCGGGCAGGGTAACCGCAACGAACTGGAGTGGTTACTGGAACTGCATGAGGTAATGAAAGACACCGCTTCCTGCGGTTTGGGACAGGTAGCCTTGAATGTGGCTGCCAGTGCCATACGTAACTTCAAGGGTGAATTCTTGGCGCAGGTGCGTAAGGAGGAAGGCGTATGGTTACGCTAAATATTGACAATAAGCAGGTAACCGTACCTGAGGGTACGACTATTTTGCAGGCCGCCAAAGAGGCCAATATCAATATCCCCCACCTGTGTTATTTTGAAGGCCTGAAAAGTTATAGCGGTTGCCGGGTATGTGTGGTGGAAATAGAGGGTGAACCCCGTCTGGCTACATCCTGCTCACGCAAGGTTGCCGAAGGCATGAAGGTGAATACCCATTCTGCCAGAGTCCGCCGCGCCCGGCGCACCATACTTGAAATCCTGCTGGCAAATCACCCGCAGGACTGTTTCAACTGTGAACGCAACCAGAACTGTGATTTACTGCGTCTGGCATTTGAATGCGGAGTTAAAAAGCTGCGCTTTGAAGAAAGCGAAAAACGGGTATTGCCTAT
Organism: Dehalococcoides sp.; assembly: GCF_041654235.1. Classification (NCBI taxonomy): domain Bacteria; kingdom Bacillati; phylum Chloroflexota; class Dehalococcoidia; order Dehalococcoidales; family Dehalococcoidaceae; genus Dehalococcoides; species Dehalococcoides sp. The sequence continues at coordinate 11,279 of NZ_JBAZDW010000040.1, forward strand.
AGATAATACCAGCCCCAGCATTATCCGTGACCCCAATAAATGTATTGCCTGCGGACGCTGTGTCCGCGTCTGCCACGATATACAAACAGTAAATGCCATCGGTTTTATAAATAAAGGCCCTGATACTATGGTGGCAACCTCCATGGATAGGGGTATGGGCAATGTGGCCTGTGCCAACTGCGGCCAGTGCATACTGGTTTGCCCGGTGGGTGCTATCAAGGAACGCTCGGCGGTAGATGCTGTCTGGGCGGCCATAGCAGACCCCGCCAAGCATGTAGTTGTTCAGGAAGCCCCTTCAATCCGGGTTTCTCTGGGTGAAGAGCTTGGCTTGCCTGCCGGCACATTGGTTGCCAAAAAGATGTATGCCGCTTTAAGGCGTCTGGGTTTTGATGCCGTATTTGATACCAATTTCACCGCTGACCTGACCATTTTGGAAGAGGGTTCGGAACTGGTGGAACGGGTTAAGGAGGGGGGAGTGCTTCCCCAGATAACCTCCTGCTGCCCGGGCTGGGTCAAGTTTATGGAACACTATTATCCTGAGCTTGCTCCCAATGTTTCCTCCGCCAAATCCCCCCAGCAGATGTTCGGGGCTGTTTGCAAGACCTATTATGCGGAAAAGGCAGGCATAGACCCCAAGACTATTGTCAATGTTTCGGTCATGCCTTGTACTGCCAAGAAGTTTGAGTGCCAGCGTCCCGAAATGAATGACAGCGGTTTTAAAGAC
>NZ_JBAZDW010000041.1:0-11721 GCF_041654235.1 Dehalococcoides sp.
AAACCGGTTTCAGCTTGGGTGCGGCAGACGGTAAACAGCAAACCGGCCACAGCCTTATCCTGACAGGCGGAGGCTCTACTTACCCTTCTTTCGGTTCGGACGGAAGCGGCTACAAACTGGCTTCTTCACTGGGTCACCGCATCATCAAACCTGTACCCAGTACTGTACCTCTGGTGGTCAAAGACCCTCTCTGTCACCTGCTTCAGGGGCAACGCATTATTGCCCGTGCCCAAAGCCGTATCCAAGGCAAAATAGGCAACCCTGTTGACGGAGAACTGCTTTTTACCAAATACGGTTTGTCAGGCAGCCTTATACTGGATATAAGCCAGGAAATTTCTCTGGCTATAAACCGCTTAAATATAAAAGATGTCTCCCTTGAAACAGACCTGATACCCTTTATGGAGCAAAAACAGCTGGAAACAGAGCTGACTAACCGCCATAAAATGGGCTTAACTCCGGAGGATATGCTGACCGGTATATTGCCCGGTAAACTCTGCCTGGCATTTAAACAGCTATTTGAAAAAGAAAACCCCTCCAAAGCGGCTGCTAAACTTAAAAACTGGCGGTTTGAGGTTTCGGGAACCCGAGGCTGGAATGAGGCCGAATTTACCGCCGGCGGTATAGACACCAAAGAGGTAGACCCCCAAACCCTGGAGTCAAAGCTGGTCAAAGGGTTGTATCTGGCAGGCGAGGTGCTGGACGTAAACGGCAAACGCGGCGGCTATAACCTTGGATTTGCCTGGGCTTCCGGCTACGTAGCCGGTTTAAGTTAAAATTTGCAATTTGTAGCTATGCCGCAAGGATTACCATATTAACTTCTTGCTTGACTATATTTATCATAGTGTCCTGTATAGTCTAAATAGTTTACTGTAATAGTAAACAGGAAAGGTAGCAACAGATAAAATCCTTTAAAGTTATAGCTCCCTTAATCAGCCTGCTCATGCTACTCTCACTGGCTTTGGGCAGCAGCTGTTCAAGCGGCACAGCGGACAATGATTCACCAGACACCAATAATCTTCCCGTATCGGACACTACCCCTACCGGCTCACAGCTGATTGCTTCCATACTGGCCGCCTCTCCCAATATAACCAGCTTTGATACGACCAGTGTTATTGACATGACTATGCAAGTTTCCGGTATGAGTATCAAAACGGTTATGACTGCAAACGGCAAAGAGGACCTTAGCAGCAAGAAAGCGTACTTAACAAGCAGTATCATCGTGACCGGAGATTTGGCGAGCACCATGGAAATGGAAACCTACCTGATTGATAGTTTCCAGTATTTCAGGATTACCAGCACCGACCAGAACACCGGCATGCAGCTTAACACCTGGTACAAAATGCTGATGGATACCCAGATGCAAACCCAGACTTGGAACGCCCAATCCCAGCAGAATAACTACCTGTTTTCCAAATCCAGCATTACCGTAGACGGGTCTGAAACGATAAACGGAACAAGCTGCTGGAAAGTTACAATCACCCCTGACCTGACAGAACTGATAAAATACCTGAACGAACAGCAAGCTATCGAAGACCCTTCAGCTATAACCAACCCTGCTGACAGCCTGAAAAATATAAAACTGACTGCTTGGGTGGCCAAAGATACTTCTTATGTAATAAAAATGAATCTGTCCATGGATATGCTCATAGAGGCGCAAACTTTATCTATGGTTATGTCTACAACTATAACCAATATTAACCAGCCGGTATCTATCACTCTGCCCCCTGAAGCGGTTAATGCCATTCAGGTAGGCTAGGTTTTCTAACACCTTCCGGAAAGAAACCCTGAAGGGGGAGGCGATTTCAAGCCTCCCCCTTTTTATATTGAGTTATACCTCCTTTGGCGGCGGGGGTTTCTTACTGTATAATGGCTACTATACAAAAACTAATATGTTAAATATCCAAAATCTTTCCAAATCCTTCGGGGTGCGCAGCCTTTATACCGGCGTAAACCTGAATATAGGCGCAAGAGACCGCCTGGCTTTACTTGGCCCGAACGGCAGCGGTAAAACTACCCTTTTTGAAATGATTGCCGGCAGGCTGGAACCTGATGAAGGTAAAATCATCCTCCGCCGCGGCACTACGGTAGGTTATCTGGAGCAGGATATCAAACCCAGTTCCAAACAACCCCTGCTTAAAGCTGTTTCCAGCGCCTCAGACCGCCTCCGTTCCCTTTCGCACAAGATTTCCCTGCTGCAGGGAGAACTGGCAGAAGAAAAAGACGGCTCTGAAAGCAACCGCCTGATGAACGAACTGGGTGAACTTCAGCACTCTTTTGAAGCTCTGGGCGGCTATAACGCCGAACAGGAAGCTAAACTGATACTGGCAGGACTGGGTTTCAAACCCGCCGATTTTGACCGCCCCCTGCATGAATTTTCCGGCGGCTGGCTGATGCGGGCTGAACTGGCAAAACTCCTTTTCCTCAGCCCGGATATACTTATACTGGACGAACCTACCAACCACCTTGACCTGGAATCCACCCGCTGGTTTGAAAGCTACTTGAAGCAGTACAGCGGTTCGGTGCTTTTTACCAGCCATGACCGGGCATTTTTGAACTCCATCGCAACCAAAATACTGTCACTGGAGGAACAAAAAGCCCGTCTCTATACAGGCAATTATGACAGCTACCTGCGTGAGCGCGAACTCCGCCTAACCCAGCTTGAAAGCCAATCCCGCCGCCAGCAGGAGCTTATAGACAAAGAAACCAAGTTTATAGAACGTTTCCGTTACAAAGCCACTAAAGCCAGCCAGGTGCAAAGCCGGATAAAAAAGCTGGATAAACTGTCTGCCATAGTTATCCCCCGCCAGACCAAGAAAATGCACTTCAACTTCCCTGAACCGGAACGCAGCGGGCATGATGTTATAAAACTAAGAAACCTTACCAAGTCTTACGGCGATATGGTTATCTACCAGGGGCTGGAACTGGTACTCAACCGCGGAGATAAAGTTGCACTGGTAGGTCCGAACGGTGCCGGCAAAACCACCCTCCTGAAGATACTGGCCGGGGTTATGCCCTTTGATTCGGGTTACCGTAATCTGGGTGTAAACGTAAATACCGCCTATTTCGCTCAGTATTATGTAGAGTCACTCTGCCCGTCCAATAACCTTATTCAGGAACTGGAAACAATACTGCCTGATGCCCCTGAACAACAGCTGCGGGGCATGCTGGGGGCATTTCTATTCAGCGGAGATGATGTAAAAAAGAGAATATCGGTACTGTCGGGAGGTGAAAAAACCCGTTTGGCCATCGCCAAAATGCTACTCAAACCAGCCAATCTGGTACTCATGGACGAGCCTACCAACCATCTGGATATACCTGCCCGTGAAATACTGGCTGATGCCCTTCAGGCTTACAAAGGCACTCTTTGTTTCATCACTCATGACCGCACCCTTATCCGCGAAGTGGCCACCAAGATTATTGAAGTACGAAACGGTAAAATCAGAATTTTTGAAGGCGATTATGATGCCTATCTGGAATTTGCCGCCGCCAACCCCTTTGAAGATGAAATACTAAAGAACAGGACTGCGGTCAGTTCCCCCCGCCCCGCTCCCGTTTCAGCCTCACTCTCCCAGAAACAGCGTAAAACTCTGGAAGGTCAGATTAGAAACCAGCATTATAAAGAAACAGGGGCTTTAAAACAGGAAATCTCTGATACAGAGGAAGAAATAACCGGGCTGGAAAAAAGCAAACAGGAACTGGAAACCCTGCTTGCCGACCCCGATTTATACCGAAGCGGCCAAAAAGTGGCCGATGCCTCTTTGGAATATAAAACCTGCAAAGAACGGCTGATAATTCTGGGTGAAAAATGGCTGAAACTTTGCCAGCAGAATGACACACTTAAGCAGAAACTGGAAGATACCCTAAAGGAACTGGATAACTAACCTAAAATAGCCAGTATAACCGCCGCCAGATGAAACGCCCAGCCCAGCAATATAAGGGTATGGAATATCTCGTGGAAGCCGAAAGCACCCGGCACAGGATTAGGTTTTTTCAGCCCGTAAATAACCGCCCCGATACTGTATGCCAGTCCTCCGGCCGCAATCAGCCAGAACACCAGACTCGGCATATTCAGCCAGAACTCTCTTAACGGGACAACCGCCATCCAGCCCATACCCAGATAAGTTACCGGTGAAAGCCAGCGGGGTGCATTCAGGAAAAATATCTTCTGGAAAACCCCTGCCAGCACAAAAACCCAGGTGGCAATAAGCATACCAAGCCGCCAGCCGCCGTCCAGATAGATATAAGCCATAGGGGTATACGTACCGGCTATCATTATAAATATAGCTATATGGTCAAGCTTGCGCCAGACATTTATTTCATTTTCCTTTTTTTTCAAGGCATGGTAAATGGTACTGAAGGAAAACAAACTGATAACGGCCAGGGCATAAATCACCGAGACCGCCATAATATCCCAGTTATCCCAGCTGAGGATAACCAGCACTATCAGTGCCAGCACACCCCCCACCGCCCCTGCCAGATGTGAAAATGATGAAAAGCGCTCCGCTTTGCGTATATTTATGTTCGTCCTCCTGAAAGAAATTACAATTATAAACCTTTAATTTCAAATGGTCTACGGGCATTATTACCCTATACTATCCTTTTCAGACCCCCGGCGTTTTAATATTTGCAGACAACCCAAGGAGATAAAATATGAAAATCAAACATGTATTTTCACTGCTGGCAGTAGCCAGTTTATTTACCCTTACAGCCTGTTCGGGCGGAGTTTCGGCTGAGGAACTGAAATCTGACAAAGACCGGATTGCAAACCCGAATATCAGCCAGCAAGACGCAAATATTCAAGCAGAAGCCAACAATGATTTTGCCTTCAAGCTGTATCACTTTCTGAAAGGTACAGAGGAAGGCAATTTCTTTTACTCCCCTTTCAGCATCTCCATTGCTCTGGCCATGACCTACGCCGGAGCAGATACCACCACCAAAACCGAGATGCAAAATACCCTTAACTACCTGCTGCCGGATGCAAACCTGCATGCCTTTTTTAACTTTATAGATCAGGAATTGAATAAAAGAGAATCACAGGCAGAGGAGGCCGATGCCGGCACTTTTGAGCTGAAACTGGTAAATGCCATCTGGGGGCAGAAAAATTACACCTTCCTGTCAGATTTTCTGGATACGCTTGCCCAGAACTACGGTGCAGGACTGCGGGTACTGGACTTTGCCGCCAGCTCTGAAGATGCCCGCAGGGTGATAAATGACTGGGTATCCGAGGCAACCAAAGATAAAATCAAAGACCTTATCCCCTCTGATGGAATAGACTCAACCACCCGTCTGGTGCTGACCAATGCCATTTACTTTAATGCCGCCTGGGCAGCTCCGTTTGAAGAAGAAAACACTCAGAACGGCCTTTTCTACCTGCAAAACGGCTCTAGCGTAAGCGTGCAGATGATGCACCAGAGCGAAGGCCACGGCTATTACAACGGAGATGATTTTCAGGCGGTAGAACTTGCTTACGCCGGAAACAGTCTCTCCATGGTGATTATCCTGCCGGATGAAGGCAAGTTTGGACAGGTGGAAGATGCTCTTTCCGGGCAAATGCTGACCGGGATACTCGCTTCCATCAAGTATAACCAGATAAATTTATCCCTGCCCAAATTCAGCTTTGAGTCAGAGTTTGCCCTCAAAGATGCCCTGTCTGCCTTGGGTATGCCCACTGCTTTTAGCGGCCAAGCGGATTTCTCAAAAATGGACGGCGGCTATAACCTGATGATAGGTGACGTATTTCATAAATCATTTATATCTGTAAGTGAAGCCGGCACTGAAGCGGCAGCGGCAACAGCCGTAACTATGAACCTGACTTCCGCCCCTGCTGAACCTGTCACCCTGAGCATTGACCGGGCTTTTATATTCTGCATAGTAGATATGGCTACCGGCACTACTCTCTTTACCGGACGGGTACTGAACCCTGGCGCCTGAAATAACCTGCAATCTGTCAAACAAAAGCGGACACCCCAAAAAGGTGTCCGCTCTGCTATATGATACTGAAAGCAACTTGGCCTATTTGGTCTTTTTCTTCAGGCACTTGTACCAAACATTCATGCTTTTTATACTGCCGTTTATTTGGGTATTGTTTTTCAGCCTCCCGGCAAATTTATATCCCTGGCGGGCAAAGCTGATATTCATACCATAAGACTCCGCCACTGCAGACGTATAGCTAACTCCAAAGCCTTTTTGCTTCATTTCATCTTCCATAGTACGCAGTAAAATACCTGCCAGCTTGCGGCGTCGGTATACGGGCAAGGTAGCAAAATCTGTCAATTCCACGTGCCCTTCCAGCGGATACTGTTCGGCTGAAGATAACGCCGCCAATCTGTCACCATGCCAGATACCATAATAAGTTATGCTTTCAGCCATGGTGCGGCTGATATAGTCCGGTTCAAAAATGGGAAACGGATATGATGCAAAAACAGTGGAAAAAACCTCGGCCATAGCTGACGTATCTTCAGCGGTGCATTTGCGAAGGGTATACCCGTTAGGCAATTTGACCGCCGGCACTTTACCGGCTTTGGAATGGGCCACCTTCAGCACATCTTCCAGCAATTCGCCATTTTCTTCTATTTTACGGTCTTTATCTATAAACTTTCCCATGAAGTAACCGGCTTTGCTCCCGCCGTAAAAACAGGGGATAACCGCCTCGGTTTCAAAACCATCTGCTTCAAACAGGGGCTTTATATCCTCAGACACCTTGGCAAACAGCTTGGTGTAGCCGTTTTCGGTTGCCAGTGCCTGCATCCCAGTTATCAGAGTGGCGGCCTCCTCGGCGGCCAATCTCATCAGGTAGATACGGTCACTGTTTTTGCCGTGCTGGATGAGGGAAGTCCCCATAGTAGTTATCTGGTCATAGCCGCTCTTGCGGCGATCCATTCGGTCACATTCAGTGGGAACTAAATAATCGGTATCTTCATAGTTAGACAGCAAACGGGCAATCCCTACCAGCGCCCCCTCTGCCGCACCATTCAGGTCCAAATCCAGATTACAGGCCGAACAATCCTGCCCGCACTTGGGCGGGTGGTAATCTTCCGGCTGGTAATAGGCCGTGATAATCCCTTCGTAATTACGCAGAATAACCTTGCTGGAAGACTGGGATATGAGGTAATTCGGCATAATAGGTATCTTGCCGCCGCCATTCGGCGCATCTATAACATATGTGGGTACGGCAAATCCGCTGGTATGCCCGATAAGATTTTCGATAATCTCTATACCCTTGCCTATGGAAGTGCGGAAATGGGAAAGGCCCTGTGCCGGGTCACACTGGTAGAGGTAATACGGTCTGACTCTGTTTTCCACCAGTTTATGTACCAGGGCTTTCATAACCCGCGGACAGTCATTTACCTTGGCCAGCAAAACTGTCTGGTTACCTAAGGGTATACCGGCATCTGCCAGCATGCCAAGCGCCCGGCTGGAGGTGGAGGTTATCTCACGGGGGTGATTGAAATGAGTATTTATCCAGACGGGGTGATACTTCCGGATAATTTTTACCAGATGGGGAGTAATCCGCTGGGGCAATACCACCGGTACCCGTGTACCAATCCTTATTACCTGAACATGGGGTATCGCTTTCAGTTCTGAAAGTAGCCATTCAAGTATGCTATCAGGAAGGAGCAGAGGGTCACCCCCGGACAGTAAAACATCCCGCACCCGGGGGGTGTTTTTTATGTACTCCAATCCCTTTTTCAGCTCATCACGTGAAAGGTTTTTATCAATATCCCCCACCTTGCGTTTGCGGGTACAGTGCCGGCAGTACATGGCACAACGGTTTGAGACATGAAACAGCACCCTGTCCGGGTAGCGGTGGGTAATGCCGGGAGCGGGGCTATCCACGTCTTCGGCCAGAGGGTCTTCTTTATCGTAGCAACTGAAATTTAGTTCAGCGGCACTGGGTACAGACTGGATAAAAACAGGATCATTTTCGTAATTTTTGCGGTCAATAAGGGAAAAATAATAAGGTGTAATGCTCATGGGAAACTTGAGGATAGTATCTTCCAGACTACGGCGTTTTTCAGCTGAAAATTTTACACCCAGCAGTTTTTCAACTGTGGTCAAGTCCCTAATAGTATGGGAAATATGCCATTTCCAGTTATTCCATTCGTCCTCATGGTAGTCAGAGCTTATCTTGTGAGCCATCACCTGGTGGTCTTGCTCCGTCTGGGGGTATTGAGGCATTTCGGATTTTGTATCGGCTAAAACCATGTTAATCCTTCCTTTGTGCAGGGAATAACCCCAACCCGAAAGCTGAATTAAGAAAACACGGCTAGACAAATGAAAGTCTCGGATAGAAAATTTGGAACTGCGTAAAGACTGACAAGTACCCGGGATAATATAAAAACCAGTGGCTGGAGAAAAACCTGAAAACTAAATACAGCGGAAAGGGCCGGGGCAAAACCCGTTAAAACGGGCTACAACAAACTATATTCAAATAACTTTTTCACTTTGGAGAGATAAATACCTCCTCATGTGCTTCATATTTACTTTATTTTACCGCTATTATATCCCTACAGTCAAGCTACAAAGGTATAATAGCGAGATATTAAGACCTTTTAAATAAATACAGATTATTTTATAACCTTATTTTTCTGTAGTTAACTGTAAATCATTTTATTTGCCTGTATTTATCCATGTATAGATAATAATCAGGTTTTATTTTAAAATTTAAGCTTTACAAGCGCTTCCTCGGCGGCTACCGGAGCATCAGACCGGGGGGAATTGCTTTCCAAAGCCTTTATAACCCCTGACAAACTGTTTTTAAGCTGCTTGTCTCTCAGCCCGGTAAGCACATGGTGAGCTTCCTCTCTGAGGAGAGGTGAACGGGCATCTGACAAACTAAGGGCACGCAGCAGCGGCTTCACCCCTTCTTTGCCTATTTTTATCAGACCCAAAGAGGCCAGCCAGCGTATATCGGATACCTCATGGGAGAGAAGTTTGACCAAAGCCCCGGCGGAAGAGGCATCCCCAATGCGGCTTAGGGCTTTTACACTTTCCCACAGGGCATCACCCTGATACTCATCCAGCTTGGCAACCAGATATGGCACGCTTGATTTACCCAAATCTTCAAGCGCCAGCCGGGCAGACTGGCGTTTCAGACCATCCGGGTCTTTTAAAAGTTGTATCTGCTGCTTAATAAACTCGGTATCTGCCATCGCTTTGCCCTCCTCTTCTGAGCTTAATCCAAAACAGGCACATGGTCTATTAGTAATGATACGTAATAACACCTGCAGAATAAATATTGACACAAATAAAAGTAGAGGCTATTCTGAAGCCAAGCGTGAAAGAAACTGAAAGGTAAGCACCATGCCCCGACCGTACAAATGCCGCCGCATAAGTGAGATACCCAAAGTAGCTTATTACAAACCTGCCGGCATACCTCTGAGTATGCTTGAGGAAAACCAGCTGTCTACTGAGGAAGCTGAAGCACTGCGTTTAAAAGACCTGCTGGGGCTGGAGCAAGCCCAAGCCGCCCTGCAGATGAATATCTCCCGCCCCACTTTTCAGCGGATGCTTTATTCCGCCAGATACAAAGTGGCAGACGCCCTGCTAAATGGCAAGGCACTGCGGATAGAGGGAGGGGTTTTTGAGATAGATGCCCGCCCCTGCTGCCAGAGGCAAACGCCCCCTTGCCAGCCAGACCCGCCGGAGCAGACCTAAAACCGGGACACCTTATTTAATTCAGCTATTTCGGCTGTAGTCAGCTTTATATCCAGAGCCTTCAGGTTTTCCCGTGCCTGCACCGGAGTACTGGCGCCGGCTATGGCAAAAACAGTATCTCCCTGCCCGTAAATTACCCACGCCAGAGCTACCTGAGCTATATCTGCACTGTATCTGCCGGCTATTTCTGAAAGCTTGGCGATAATAGGCATACTCTTTTCCAGCGCCCGGCGGATAGATTTACGGCGGATAAACGGCACCTGCTGCAGATACTCCGGGTTACGCTGGTATTTACCTGAAAGGATACCCATACCCAACGGAGAATAAGCTAGCAGGCTTATACCCAACTCACGGGCAGTTTCAAGCACCCCGTTAGTCTCAATCTGCCTGTCCAGCAGATTGTACCTGACTTGATTTGATGCCAGTGACAAACCATGTTCATTTAAACGCTTCTGGGCAATGCGCATCTGGGAGGCATTAAAGTTGCTGACGCCTATGGCCCGTATCCGCCCCTCTTTATACAGGGCGGCCATGTTATCCATCTGGGCATCAATAGAGGCAAAAAGGCCCGGAAAATAAACCTGATACAAATCCACTTTATAAGGGTTTAGAAAACCCTCGCGCATGGGCAGAAGGGTTTTAATAGAAGATGCAAACCGCAAAGTAGGCTGCCATTTGGTAGCTATAAAGCACTCTCCGGGCTGGATACCCGCCTGTTTCAGGGCTTCGGCTAAAGCCTCTTCACTCTGCCCCATGCCATAGGCTTCGGCTGTATCAAACCAGTTTATCCCACCCCCCAACGAATTAAGCACAATCTCGTTTACTTTGGTCTGGTTCAGCATGCCCCATACCCCAATAGCCGCCCCCTTACCGCGGGAAAACTGCCAACCGCCCAAGCCGATGGGGCTAAGCCCTATGCCCGTTTTGCCGAGCTCACGGTAAGCCCATTTTTTATCTATTATATTATTCATATATCCGGTTACTCCCAATTATTATTTATATCCCGAAAATATTACATATAAATGTTAGCGGTCAGAACTGTTAAAGGCAAGCCCCACAAAGCCTGGCACGCCAAGGTAAGATTGTTTAAGGGGGAAAACGCATGCCCCGCATTTCAGGCCTTGCTCTGGCAATCTGGCCAACCAGAAGGGGAACAAAGAGAATAACTCAGCCTGACTATTTACTGTTTTGAAATCTTAAGGGGATACTGCCAGCCGAAATCCCCCAAACCCTGATTGAATCAGTTCGGCAGACAAACCAGCTCATTCTGGCGGATAAAACTCTGCATAAGGGGCTTCAGAAATGGATTTTTCAGCTGGCTCGCATAGGCACTCAAGGCTGCCAATTTTCGTTCCAGCTGCTCTTCAGAGAGGTCAAACTTAAGCCAGTTGTGGTCTTCATTTACCAGAGTAAGCGGCGGCAACAGATACAAGTTTTGGTTAAAAACCCGCGGTTGAGGGAAGAATATCCGATAATGCACCAGATATTCATAACCCCGGATACCGGGGGTAACTTTTAAACACTGCCTGACTACCCTGCTTACAGCCGCATGGTCATCGTGAGCATCTTGGGGGTGGGGGTAAAACACAATATCCGGCATGAAGCTATTTATCAAAGCACCGAAGCAATCTATCAACAGGGTAACAGGCACTGACCGAAGACTGCCGTCTTTAAAATCCAAAAACACCAGATGGTCTGCTGCCACCCCCAGCAAGCGGCAGGCACTTTCAAACTCTTGGTAACGGATTTCTTTGTTGGTAAATTTGCTGCCGTCCGTAACCAGTACAATCTCTACCTCTGCTCCGGCCTGACAGGCACTGTCAATGTAGCCACCAAGTGCAATAGTTTCATCATCGGGGTGGGGTGAAAATATAAGTATCCTCTCCCCCGGTTGGGGTGACGGCAAGTAATCAAGCTGTTTGATATACTGCTGGCCCAGTACTGCCGGCATAGCCCAGAGAAAAAAGGATACACCCGCCAGACAGATAACCGTCAGGCTAAGAAATAGTCTTGCCCTATTCTTTTTCATAAGTTTCATCTGTATCAGTTTAGAAAATATGGCCG
>NZ_JBAZDW010000042.1:0-11699 GCF_041654235.1 Dehalococcoides sp.
TGAAGACTGGATAACATCATAATAACCGGTATAAGCTCTGGGGTGGGTGATACCTACTTTCCAAGGCTGGCCGTCTTCACGCATGCCCTGAAGAGCCAAATCTCCACCGGCTTCAACTATTATCTGGCTGACACCCCGCCCGCGCAGATAGGAACTAGCCATGTCTACAATATAACCCTTGGCAATACCATCCAGAGTAATGGCCATGCCGTTCCTGCCCAAAACTATATCCTTGCCTTTGATAGACATTTCCCTGTAATCAACCAGATGTTTTACTTCAGCAAGCTGGGCGGAAGAGGGAGGCAGTTTGGTTTTGGCAAAACTGTCCTGACAGAGATCCAGAGCAGGCAGTACAGTCGGGTCAAATGCCCCGCCGCTAAGCTCGGCACAATACCGGGCACTGGAAAGAACGGATACGAATTCGCTTGAAGCACCTATGGCCTGTCCGCTCCTATTCAGGCGGTAAAGCTCTGAGGTTATATCAAAACGGTTAAATACAGAAGACAACCGCTCAATTTCGGCAAAGGTATCTTTGACCTTGGCTTTGGCGCTGTCCTGACCGCTATCTATCAGGGTAATTGTTATATAGGTTCCCAAAAGAGCTTTGGTTTCAGAATACTGGCATTCAGCCGCCGAGGTAATCAGCTCCTTAACCCCTAAACCGCCGGCAGCTAAAACCCCGGCACCTACGGCTGAAATCCTGATAAAGTCTCTTCTGGTTAGTTTATTCTTCACTTCTTTATCCTCCCCAACCCCAAACCCTTAAAAAGAACCGGATTTGGTGATGGTAAAAAACTTATTGTCACTAAATCTAAAGCTATTTGCCGGAAAATTTATTAACCAGCCCAATAGTGCTTTTTCGTATTTTAAGTATGATATCCATAGTAGCGCCCACCGGGCAAAGATAATGACACCAGAAATCATGGATGAAGAGAGACACGCCCAGAGTGGCTATCACCAGAAGCCACTGGTCTAGTACACCCTTAAGGCTAAAGATAGTGTTCCAAGGTTCAAATACGGCCAGTGAAGGGGACTGGAAAACCAGAACCAGTACCACTATCAGCCAGAGAATCACGTAACGGGTGTTACGCATAACAAGCTGAGTGCGGGTAATGGGACGGGTACGGCCGCCGCCGATAAAATTCAAGCCCTCCTGAATGGCAGAGAACGGACACATCCAGAAACACCAAAGATTTTTACCGAAGGCAAGCGCTGCCCCTATGATACCAAAGACCATAAGGTACAAGAGCATATTACTCTGCCAGCTAGGTGCAAAGCCAGTGGGGAAAACGATAAAGTTGACCAGGCTAAGCGGTACAGACAGCCAGATACCGAATACCGCCAGTCCGACCAGTAGACTGAGGTAACGAAGGACATGTATTTTGCGTAAAGACGGTATCATGCGCAAGGCAAATACGGCCAAAATACCGGCGATAAAAAACACCTCGGCCAGCCCGAAATTGATAGGTTCAGGCGGAACCGGATAGGGGTTGCCAAGCTGTTCAGAAAGTATCAGGCGGCCTTCACGGACACCGGTATCAACACCGGTTGAAGAGCGGGTAGCTCCGGAAACTGCATTGATATCTTCATTCAGCTGAAGAGGATCTTGATAAGAACGCCCGATAAACTGGGAAAAATAATCATTGGCGGCAAGTCTGTTATACCAGGCAGGGGTATCGTTGGTTTGGGGAACATCCATAGCCAAAATAACGCCATCATTGCTCCAGGCAACCACTACCGTCATAGGGCCGGCATAACCCAAACCCTTGCCGGAAGTAACAAAAGCAATCTGGTTGCCGTCAGAGTCAAGGGCACCGAAGAGATAAAGATCATCTGACGCCCGGTCAGCCAGTTTTTTGAAGCTGGCAGCTTCCGGAACAACCTTGGATAGATACTGCTCAACATCAGGCGAAGCTGAAACTTTGCCTATCACTCCGGCTATCACCACCGTAAGGATGGCAAATATTATAAGCGCTTTTTTACCGTGTAGCTTCCAGAAACTGCTCTGCATATAATGACCGCCTCACTTTCTGAGACACCCCACTACTAGTCTGCGTACCCCAGAAATGATTGTTTATTAATAACTATTATCAGATAAATAATTCACTGATAATACTACAACTAAATAGTTAGTTTATCACGCATATATTCCCTTGGCAAGCTCAGGGGCACGCCAGAGGTCTCCCTTTGAACCCGAATAATTTAATCTATCAGACCCGAAGCCTTTACAAACATGACCACCAGACTGATAAGTACACAGAATGACACCATGACAATCAGGAAAATATCTATCGCCTTGCTTTTTTCTTTAACAGGCTGTTCCATTTATTCCCCACCCATTTACGCGCCTTTATTATTATATCCAGTGAAGCCCCTACAGGGCAAAGATAATTACACCAAAAATTGTAAAACAGCAGAGCACCTGCAAGTGTGGCTATCAGAAGTATCCATTCCGGAAAGTCACCTTTGAGGCTGAAAAATAGATTCCAAGGCTCAAACCCGGATACATTGGGTGCTCTGAATACAAAAACCAGCATCAGTGCCAGCCAAAGGAGCGCATAGCGTACCCATTTAAAACGTTTCTGGGTTTTGGCAGAGGGAGAAACCCCCTCACCTATGAAATGAAGCCCTTCTTGAACGGCGGCGAAAGGGCATAACCAATAACAGTAATAGTTTTTGCCAAAGAGAATAGCCAATCCCAGTATTCCCCAGACCACAATATAAAAGATGATAAATTGCTCAACACTGGGGGCATAACCTACCAGAAAACTGGATATATTGTTTAGACTAAGGGGTACCGAAAGCCAGATACCCACTATAAAGAAGCTATAGGTCAAAGCCAGATAACGGGCATATTTGGGGTTTTTAAACGGCCTGAAGGTACGTACCCAAAAGACAAATGCAATCCCTAAACATACCAGTAATTCGGGCAAACCAAATTTTATACCCGGAAGCGGGTCTTTATAGTCGGATCCAAGTTCTTTTACTACCAGAAGCCTTCCGGCTTTGACCGCCATAGCCACCCCGTTTGAAGAAACGGTAGAACCGGAAACAGCGTCTATATCTTCGTGTATCTGGATAGGCTCTTCGTAATCCCGGCCTATGTACTGGTCAAAAAAATGTCTGGCTTCAAGAACCCGCCACCAGGGAAGATCTTCGTGATGAACGGGAACAGATATCTGCAGGATAATGCCGTCAAGGCTCCAGTCAAGAGCAACCAGCAACGGACCGCCATAACCCTGTCCCTGTGAAATAGTAACATAGCTTTGGAGCTGACCTTCGGCATCCAGTATGGCATAAAGCACGCCCTGACTGGTAGCTATCAGTTCGGTATATTCAGAATTTTCCGGTACTACCTGAGGAATGTATTCCTGGTAACCTAAATCCTGATGGGTAAAACCATACAAAGCGGCCAATCCCAAGCTTAAAAGAGCCAGCAAAGTAACTATCCTGCTGCGATTTGGGCTAAACCGGTTTGAATTATTCAATCACTTACCATTCAAAATGGATAAATAAGGAGAGAGGCTTTATTCAAGCCTCTTCAAGATACACTTAGTTTACTCTAATCTATTAGAGAAATTCAAATAAGTCAGGGGTTTCCCTGTGGATTACTTAGACTCGATTACTTCCCTCTTCTTGCGGTAGACCAGTTTCGACAGCCAAATAGATATCTCATAAAGGACGATTAACGGACCGGCCATAATAGTCTGGTTTACGGGGTCAAAAGTGGGGGTTATAAGAGCGGCAATGACAAAGGCAATTACCACCCAGATTTTACGTTTTGAGGCCAGCCACTTTGGGGATACAACACCCAGTCTGGCCAGTACCATAATGATAAAGGGGGTCTCAAATATAAGCCCCAGAGCAATAAGTATCCGGGTAACTACATTCATATAGTCTTTGATGCCCACCACGGTGAGCACCACGTCATCACCCCAGTGCAACAGAATGTTTAAAGCGGGCGGCAAAGCTACATAATATGCGAAGGCCAAACCTGCCAGAAACATCACGGTCACTGCCGGTATGGATATGAAGATAAATTTCTTTTCGTTGCGGTTGAGTGCCGGGGTAATAAAAGCAATCAACTGGTAGAGTATATAAGGAGAGGCAAGAATGAATCCTGCCCAGAGTGATACATTGAAAAAGACCGAGGCATATTCCATAACCCCCAACTGAGCCGGTTTGAAATCCGGGCCGCCGGGAGCGGTCAGAAACCCTATTATAGGTGTGGCAAAGAAAAAGGCCGCCATTACGCCCACAACCAGTGCAATTATCCCGCGGGTAAAACGCTGGCGAAGTTCGTTAAAATGCCCGCCAATAGGCATCTTGCCCTTGGCTTTTACTTCTTCAGGGGGTTCTTCTTCCTCTACTTCGGGAGTTTCGTTTTTAGTACTCACGCTTTACCCCCGCTTCCAGGTCCATTTAAAAAGTTATCAAGCGATTTGGATTTACTGGTGGAGGTACTGGTAGAACTGCCGGTTTTCTTTTTACCGGGAGATGCCAAATTCTCAGCATCAATAGCCCGGGTAAAATCTCTGGTCATTTCACCGGTTACTTTGCGGAAAGAATTAACGAACTGGCCAATCTGACGGGCAAATTCAGGTATCTTGCCGGGCCCGAAAATGAGCGTGGCCACAATAAGCACGATAATAATTTCACCGAAGCCAATTCCCAGAAAATCCATAATTTAACGCCTTATTTCAAATTACCAACGAATTTTACTTTTAAGCCTTATGAAGAAAACACCCTAAGTAAAGGGCTTAAGACTCTTTTTTAGTCTCAGCTATCTTTTCATTTATCTTGGCAGAAACCGCATCATCCTCAAGTTTTTTAACAACCTTCGGTTTGGGGGTTTCTTCTTCAAAGTCGTTCTTCTTGCGGATATTATGCAGGGCTTTACCCAGTGATTCGCCTACTTTAGGAATACGGCTGGCACCGAATACCACCACAACTAGGAGTACAATGATAAGTATTTCTATAGGGCCAATCTTAGGCATAGCCTACCTCCTATTTTGAACCTTTTACAGGTTCGCTAAACAAATCCCTTCCTATTCTCAAGGAAGGGGCTTATCCCAATTTATATTTGGACTATTCGGATTTTTCAGCGGGCTTGGTTTCTTCCTTGGCTTCAACTTCTTCTTTGGCGTCTTCACCGGTGGACGCTTTTCTGAAGTTCCTGATACCCTTGCCGATAGCATCTCCAACCTGAGGAAGTTTGCCTACACCGAAAACTACCACAACCAAAAGGACAATGATAAGAATTTCCATAGGACCAATCTTAGGCATGTGTAACCTCCTAAATTAAACCTGAAAATGAGTTTAGACTGAGGCTTAATTGTAAATATAGCAAATACTCACAACCAACGTTTTATGATACTCGCTAAAATTTAGCTTGTCAAACTACATAACAAATTAGTTTAGCCGTAAAAAGCTTTTAAAAGGCCCTTTCGTGCTTGGAAATTACGGCTGTTTGATAGCATTTTCTTGCTCCTTTGAGCATTTGCTGAGATAATCAGTATAGAGGACAAAGGTGATGAATTTACCCATTACAAAACCCGCAAGCAGCCACTTCGGCTCAAAGCAATTTGGCTGGGGAGAGCGTACCTATATAATGGGCATTGTAAATGTCACTCCGGACTCATTTTCGGGTGACGGACTGGGTGCTAACCCCGAAGCGGCACTGGAACAAGCCCGCCGCTTTGCAAAAGAAGGGGCGGATATACTGGATATAGGCGGTGAAAGTACCCGCCCGAACTGCCCGCCTGTAAGCACCGAAGAAGAACTGGGACGGGTAATTCCGGCTATACGTCTTATAGTGCGGAATCTGGATATCCCCATAAGCATAGATACCTACCGCCGTGAAGTGGCTGAGGAAGCCCTGAAGGCGGGTGCCTGCATAGTAAATGATGTCTGGAGTTTACAAAAAGACCCTTCACTTTTTGAACTGGCGGCCAAAAGCCGAGCTGGCTGGGTAATAACCTCTAACCAGCGGGAACACCCTGTGGAAGACATTATGGAGGCAGTCACCTGCGAACTGAAATCTACCGCCCTGAAACTGCTGGAGCTGGGTGTACCAGCCCAAAATATTATAATTGACCCGGGGGTGGGTTTCGGTAAAACTTTGGAACAGAATCTGGAGATTGTCCGCCGTCTGTCAGAACTGAAAACCCTTAATCTGCCTGTACTGCTGGGTACTTCCCGCAAATCCCTGATAGGGCAGGTGCTGGATACCCCGCCTAACGAACGGCTTGAAGGCACGGCCGCCACCGTTGCCCTGGGGATAGGGGGAGGGGTAGATATTGTAAGGGTGCATGACGTGGCCCGGATGAGACGGGTCTGCCAGATGAGCGATGCTGTTATAAGGGGTAAAATATGGAAATAATATATTTGGGACTGGGGTCAAACACCGGAACCCGTGAACAATACCTGAAAGATGCCCAGACCCGTCTTTCAGAAAAAATCGTTATCACCAGCTGTTCCACTATATATGAAACCGAACCGCTGAACTGCCTTCCCCAGACGAACTTTTTAAATATGGTTATAGAAGCCCGCACAGAGCTTTCACCTCCGGACCTTTTGGCATTTACCCAAAAGGTGGAAAAAGAGATGGGCCGAAGCCAAAACAGCCATAACCAGCCCCGCCTAATAGATATTGATATCCTGCTGTACGGCCAAAAACGCTTAAATACGCCCACCCTGACCATACCTCATCCCCACTTGACCGAAAGGGCTTTTGTAATGTTACCGCTGGTGGAACTGGCAGCTGATTTTATCTACCCGGGCAGCCGCTCCAGCCTGTCGGATTTGCTTGAGGAACTGCCTCCCGGCCAGTCTATCCGTCCGTTTTCATACCTGCCTGAGGACAGCAGAGACGATTATGACGACGACGAGGAGAACGAATAGTGTATTATCTTAGTGTAAAAAAACATTTTGAAGCCGCCCATTTTCTGCGGGGATATAAGGGTAAGTGCGAAAACCTGCACGGCCACCGCTACGAAGTAGCCCTGAAGGTTAAAACCGGAGAGCTGGATGAATGCGGCATGGGAGCTGATTTCAGTCTTCTGAAAACCCGCCTGAATGAGGTTCTGCAAAGCTATGACCACACCTGCCTGAATGACTTGACACCCTTTGACAACATCAATCCATCGGCCGAAAATATAGCCAAAGACATATATGACAAGCTGAAAACAGTTATCAACAAGAAGGGTGTTGAGCTTTGGGGGGTAGAGGTCTGGGAGTCACCGGATAGCTCGGTACTCTACCAGCCTGACTAACCATACCCTTGACTCAAGGTCTGGACAAGGCCGTTTTCACTCATGCCAAAGGGCTAAAAAGTCAAGGGCTTATTGTAGAATAACTTACTATATGCTATCATTTTGACTAGAAAACGAGGCGAAATGACCACGGAAAAAGATAAGGCTCTGGAACTCACTGTAGGCATAATAGAAAAACGCTTTGGCAAGGGTTCAATAATGAAGTTGAGCGACCCTTCCTTCCGGCAAACAGTTGAGTTCATTCCTACAAGTTCACTGGCACTTGATATTGCCCTGGGCGTTGGCGGGATTCCCAGAGGCCGGGTAGCTGAAATATTCGGTCCTGAAGGCTCTGGCAAGACTACTCTTGCCCAACACATTATTGCCCAGGCCCAAAAAATGGGTGAAAAAGCCGCCTATATAGACGTGGAACATGCCCTTGATCCTAAATACGCTTCAACCTGCGGGGTTAATCTGGATGAGCTTTTAATATCTCAACCGGATACCGGCGAAGAAGCGCTTGGTATTGCCGAAGAGCTGGTGAGAAGTGCTGCCATAGGTGTAATCGTGATTGACAGTGTGGCGGCGCTGGTACCCAAAGCTGAAATAGAAGGCGACATGGGTGACTCACATGTAGGTTTGCAGGCCAGGCTTATGTCTCAGGCCCTGCGAAAATTGACCGCTTCCATCGGGCAAACCAGAACGGCCGTTGTCTTTATTAACCAGTTAAGAGAAAAGGTGGGTGTTATGTTCGGCAATCCCGAAGTCACCCCCGGCGGCCGGGCGCTCAAGTTTTACAGTTCGGTGCGTATAGATCTAAGGCGCATAGAAACCATCAAGCAGGGTACCGTAGCTGTTGGTACACGCGTAAGAGCCAAAGTGGTAAAAAATAAGGTTGCTCCTCCTTTCAGGACAGCCGAATTTGATATCATGTTTGACTCCGGTATCAGCCGCGAGGGCAACCTTATTGATTTAGGCGTAAGCAGTGAAGTTATAAGGAAAGCAGGGGCTTTCTTTTCCTATGGTGACATTCGCCTGGGGCAAGGCAGAGAGAGCGCCAAAAACTATCTGGCGGCAAACCCGGATCTGGCGCAGGAAATTGAAGAAAAAATACGTGCCTCAGCGGTCACCCTTTGCAGTATTGGCGATGGCGATTAATCCATAGCTTTACGGAAAAAGACATCTATATCTATTTTGGGGCTGAGGCAGAGTGTGTCTTGGCTTTGTCTTTTTTTGGGGGATTAAATGCCAATCATAACGGCAATCAGGAAAACCCGGGGCGGGAACCAGAGGTGTAAAATTTCTCTGGACGGCAAGGAGTTCTTCAGCCTGTCTCTCAAAGTATGTGAAAGGGAAGGCCTGAAAGTAGACCAGGAACTGAGCTCCAGCCAAATTGAAACTCTGAAGCTTATAGATAATTGCCAAAGTTGCTACGAAGCAGCCATGGGTTATTTATCCTATCGCCCGCGCAGCCAGTCTGAACTGGCCCAAAAACTGGTAAGGCGAGGGTTTTGCAGTCAGGATATTGATTCCATATTAGCCAAGCTGAAAGAACAGGGGCTGGTAAATGACCAGGCTTTCGCCCAGTTCTGGAATGACAATCGCCAGTCATTCCGTCCCCGCAGCCGCAGCTTGACCTCACTGGAACTCAAGAGAAAGGGTATATCCAGCGAAATAATTGAAACCGTGGTAAGCACTGTTGATGAAGTGGACAGTGCTTACAGGGCAGCCGAAACCAAAGCAAAAAACCTGCCCAAAGACAATTACCACATATTCCGCCAGCGCCTCAGCCAGTTTTTACTAAGGCGAGGCTTCAGCTACGAGGTAATTAGCCGTACCGTTTCCCGCCTGTGGAATGAATATGGAAACGATCCAATAGACGAATTTTAGGTCTTACATAGTCATGGCTCTCTGATACCCCCGTTGAAGAGAGCTTCTAAAGAAAGGGGTTTATATATATGTTCGAGTTTTTTATGGAGACAGCGCCGGCTACCACCACCGGTTTGCCTTTGTCTGCTATTCTGGCTATCTTTTTCAGTTTTATTATAGGTATAGTGTTCGGCGGTATGGCACTATTCGTATTCAGGGGCTTCATTATGAACCGCCAGCTTCGTATTGCCCAGCGTAAAGCTACCAAAATGCTGGCTGATTCCAAACTGGAAGCTAAGGATGTGCTGGTGGAAGCCAAGCGCGAGGCTGACAAGACTCGCAATTCCGCCGAAACTGAACTTAAGGAACGCCGTTCTGAACTGGCCAAACAGGAAAACAGGGTTATCCAAAAAACAGAGGCGCTGGACCGCAAGCTGGAAAACCTTGAACAGCGTGAACAGTCTTTAACCAACCGGGAAAAAAGCATTGACGAAACCCAATCTCAAATTGAAGAAATACGCGAAAACGAACTAAAACGCCTGGAAGAAGTGGCCAACATGACCACTGAACAGGCCAAAACGAGCCTGCTTGAAATGCTGGAAGGCGAAATGCAACAGGAAACCTCCCGCCGCCTGCGTGAGTGGGAGATAAAAATAAAAGCCGAAGCGGATGAAAAAGCCCGCGAGGTTGTTTCCCAGGCTATCCAGCGTTGTGCCTCTGACGTAGTTACCGAAACCACTACTAATGTCGTACCCCTGCCCAGTGACGAAATGAAGGGCAGGCTGATTGGCCGCGAAGGCCGCAATATACGGGCTTTGGAACAGGCAACCGGCGTAGACCTGATAATAGATGACACCCCGGAGGCAGTTACTATTTCCAGTTTTGACCCGGTGCGGCGTGAAGTTGCCCGTCAGGCACTTTCAAAACTTATCATTGACGGGCGTATTCACCCGGCCCGCATTGAAGAAGTGGTAACCAAGGCCAAAGAGGAAGTTGAAGCCGCTATGATAGCTTCCGGTGAACAGGCTGCCTACCAGGCAGGCGTTCACGGACTGCGACCCGAAATAATCAAAGTAATGGGACGGCTGAAATACCGCACCAGTTACGGCCAGAATGTACTTCAGCACAGCATAGAAGTAGCCCAGATGTCCGGCATGATAGGCAGTGAGCTGGGTGTAAATGTTACCCTTGCCCGCCGGGCCGGCTTTCTGCATGATATAGGCAAAGCGGTTGACCGAGACGTGGAAGGCACCCATACCCAGATAGGCGCAGACATGGTTAAACAGTGGGAAAAATCTCCCGAAGTTATTAAAGGTGTGGCGGAACATCACTTTGACACCCCCACCGTTTCCATCTGGGGCTTTATAGTATCTGCCGCAGATGCCATTTCTTCGGCCAGACCCGGTGCCCGCCGCGAATCACTGGAAAACTACATCAAACGTCTGAAGGCTCTTGAAGAGATTGCTGACAGCTTCAAAGGGGTTGAAAAATCCTTTGCTATCCAGGCAGGACGTGAAGTACGGATAATGGTAAAACCTGATGAGATTGATGATCTGGGAGCTATGCGGCTGGCCAGAGATATCGTCAAGAGGATTGAAGATGGTCTGGAATACCCCGGACAGATTAAAGTTACCGTTATACGGGAAACCAGATCCGTAGACTTTGCCAAGTAAAGCAGGTAATGATGAAAATACTGGTAATCGGTGATGTCATTGGCAAGCCGGGACGGGATGCCCTGCGGGATATCTTGCCGGGACTGAAACAGGAATACAAGATAGATTTTACCGTTATAAACGGAGAAAATACGGCCGGGGGTATTGGTATAACCCCGGCCACCGCCCAAGACCTTATATCAGCCGGGGCAGACGTGATTACCACCGGCAATCATGTCTGGAAACACCGTGACATTGCCACTGTAATGGAAGACGAAAGCCTGCCGGTTATCCGCCCCTTAAATTACCCTCCGGGCGTGCCCGGTCAGGGCTACATCCTGAAAAACAAGGTTCTGGTTGTAAACCTGATGGGTCGTACCTTTATGTACGACATAGACTGCCCCTTCCGCAGTATTGACAACCTTATTACCAAGCTGAATTTCAAACCATCTGCCATTATTGTAGACTTTCATGCGGAAGCCACATCCGAAAAAATGGCACTGGGGTTTTATCTGGACGGAAGGGTAAGCGCCGTACTGGGCACTCATACCCACGTAGCCACTTGTGATACCCGTTTGCTGCCCAAAGGCACTGCATATGTCAGTGATATTGGCATGGTAGGGCCTATTGATTCGATAATAGGTGATGAACCTGATTCGGTTATCCAGCGTTTTCTGACCGGTATACCCGGCCGCCTGAGTGTAGCCCAAGGCAGGGTGATGCTTAATGCCGTAGTGGTTACGGTAAACACCAAAACCGGACTGGCCACAAGTATAGAACGCATTTACCGGGAGATAAGCTAGAAATGGCTTCTAAAGTAGACCTGCATATCCACACCACCGTTTCAGACGGTGTTCACTCACCTTTGAATATTATTGCCAAAGCCGCCAAAGTACATATGGAGTATATTGCCATATGTGACCAT
>NZ_JBAZDW010000043.1:0-11605 GCF_041654235.1 Dehalococcoides sp.
ACGCGTCAGAAGTGGAAAAACTGATAAGCAGCAGTCCCGGCAGCCAGAAGCGGAAAAAACTTATTGAAAACAGCAAGAGCCTGCTCTTCTAGAGGGCATTTTACCGAAATAAATTAAGGGGCGGTTAGTCTGAACCGCCCCTTTTGTTTACCCTTGCACTGACGATAAATATAATAAAGGCCTGCCGTAAAGCAAGCCTTTATTAATTAGCTAATTAATAGAAATTACTCTTCGGTTGTTGCCTTGGCACCCTGCGTAACTACACCCTCAGTTGTCCATGTGTATGTATACGCCGATGAATTAATTACATAGGGACCAAGTATTGTAGTACCAGGAGTAATTTGGACTGCAGTAGTCACCGCTGTGATAGCAGTTCCGGGATGATCAGCCATGTAGGCTGTCATGGCCAGCTGAATATTGGCCAGTTCAGTTGCTGCAGCTTCCTCAGTACCGGAACCGATGAATTTAGCGACATTGGGAACTACTACGGCCGCCAAAACACCCAAGATGGCAACCACTACCAAAAGCTCAATCAGGGTGAAGCCTTTCTGGTGTTTGCGGAGTTTCCTCATGAAATTGTACATTTGTTTGTTCACCACCTTTCGTTTTTCGTATTATGTTTTACCATGTTTTGTAATGATAGTTACTTTAAAGATAGTTTATATACCCTTATAGGGTCAATAGTTATATAGTAACACCTCTACACTGGGATTATAATACACCCTGTGCCCATTTGTATATATCCCGCCAGTACTTTCGTATATAAACCCTCTTGACGGTTCGGCCAAAAAAAGCCACAATATATTTCATGCTTATCAGTTGGATTATTTTCTTTTTCATCTTGGGGGCTATACTGGGCAGTTTTATAAACATGCTGTCTGACCGCCTGCCGGCTGAAAAATCCATTGTTGCTCCCGGCTCCGGGTGTGATGTCTGCGGCAAAAGGCTGGGCATTGCTGACCTGATACCCATTTTCAGTTATATTTTTCTAAAGGGGCGTTGCCGTTACTGCGGGGCGGGCATACCTCAAAGAGCTTTGTGGGTAGAGATAGCCACAGCCTGCCTGTTTGGTCTGTTCTGGGTGATGCTGGGGCCAAGTGTGGAACTGGGTATAAGCCTTTTGTACCTTTGCGTATTTATAACCCTTTTTGTAATAGATCTGGAAAAAGGGCTTATTTTAAACGTAATTATTTATCCCTTTATGGTGCTGGCACTGCTGCTTTCGCCCCTCTACCTTCAGGGAGACGGTCTGCTGGCAAACCTGTCATCTTCGTTTTTTGGCGGGCTGACCGGTTTCGGGCTGTTTCTGCTGATATATATTGCCTCACGCGGGGGCATGGGGGAGGGGGATATAAAAATGGCCGGCTTTATCGGGCTGGTCTGCGGTTTCCCAAATATTTTTGTGGCCATTTTTGCAGGCATAGTGCTAGGCGGGCTGGCAGCAGCCGGGCTGATGCTTTCAGGCAAACGCCGCAAGGGTCAGACTATCCCCTTCGGACCTTTTTTGGCTGTGGGTGCGGTAACTGCCATGCTGTTTGGCAGCCAGATTATGGAGTGGTATCTGGCTCTGGCCTAAGCTTTTTTACCAAAACCCTTTCTTGATTATCACTAGCACCTTGATACCCATCCGGTTTCCGCCTAGAATAAGGCATATCTGCCGTACAGTGCATTTATACCTGTTTAAAGGAGTTTCCCCGTTATGCGAATTGAAAGCCTGCGTCCCGCCGAACATCTGGGTAATGTAACCATCCACGGCGTAAGGCGTTTTTTAGAACTTGATTCCGGAGCTTCCAACCTGCCCCATCTTCAGGAAAGCCGCGAAGTGGAGATTGTGGACCAGCAAGCTATTTCAGACGTTGAAAAGAAAATGGCTATTGTTCTGCCCATAAAGGACGAAGACCTAAAGGTGTTTGAAGGTGTACTAAGCGGCATACCCCATGACTGCCTGATGATAGTTATCAGCAACAGCTCCAAACAGGAAGTAGACAATTTTAAAAACGAAAAAGATATTGTCAACCGCTTTTGCCGCATTACCCACCGCCAGGCTTTCGTAGTCCACCAGAAAAACCCCGAACTGGCCAATGCCATTGCAGATGCCGGCTACCCTGAACTGCTGGGTGAAGACGGGCTTATCCGCAGCGGCAAGGCTGAAGGCATGATACTGGGCATTATACTGACCATGTTCAGCGGGCGTGACTATGTGGGTTTCATAGATACCGACAATTACATACCGGGGGCAGTCTGGGAATACGCCAAGCACTTCGCTACCGGTTTTAATCTGGCTCAGTCACCTTATTCCATGGTACGCATACTCTGGAAATACAAACCCAAGCTGGTGGGAGACCTTTATTTCAAACGCTGGGGGCGAGTGTCCGAGGTTACCAATAAACACCTGAACCACCTGATATCCAGCAAAGGCAAATTTGAAACCGAGATTATCAAAACCGGCAATGCCGGTGAACATGCCATGAGTATAGAGCTGGCTAAACGCCTGACCTACGGCACCGGCTATGCGGTGGAAACCAAAGAGATTATGTCTATACTGGAACAGTTCAGCGGTATACTGCCTATAGAAGACAGGGAAGTGGCCGAAGAGGGAGTGGAAATACTCCAGACTGAAACCATTAACCCCCACCTGCACGAGGACAAGGGCGGTGACCACCTGCTTCAGGATATGCTTTTACCCAGCCTGGCGGTCATATATCACAGCCCGCTGGCAGATGATGCCGGCCGGAAAATGATTGAAACCCAACTGGCAGGGATGGAGGGTTTCGATGCCGACACACAGATACCTCAGATAAAGCTGATTCCCCCTCCCCAGAAAATGGACTTGCCGAAATTTTCAGCCATAATTGAAAAGTATCTGCCCCAAATTATCCTGCCGGATGGAGAGCTTTTTTCGCGGGCAGGACGCCCGTCCCGTTTGCCTTCATTAGGCCAGTTCAAAAAGATTGTCTATACAGACTTGGACGGCACTCTGCTGAACCCCTTAACCTATTCGTATTCAACCGCACTTGATGCCCTGCGTTTGTTAAAAGACAAACAACTTCCTTTGGTATTCTGTTCCGCCAAAACCATGGGCGAGCAAGACCTGTACCGCAACGAATTAGGTATAAAAGACCCCTTTATAACTGAAAACGGGGGGGCTATATTTATCCCCAAAGATTATTTCCGCCTGCCTTTCGCCTATGACAGGATAGCCGGTAATTATCTGGTAATTGAACTGGGGATGGCCTATAAAGATATCCGCCATATCCTTAAAAAGGCGCTGGCTGCCGCCTGCGCCGAAATAGAAAACTCTGAAAAGGCCGGTAATATATTCATTACCAGCTTCGGGGATATGTCTGTTGAAGATGTGAGCCGCCTTACTGACCTTAACCTGAAACAAGCTGAACTTGCCAAACAACGGGAGTACAGTGAAACCGTACATATAGAGGGTGACAAACGAAGCACCAATATGGTTCTGAACCATATACAACAAAGCGGACTGGAATATAGTTTCGGAGGGCGTTTTTACGAGGTCACCGGCGGCAATGACAAAGGCAAAGCTATCAAGATACTGAACGAGTTGTTCCGCCTGAATTTCGGCAATATCCATACCTTTGGTCTGGGTGACAGCGAAAATGACTACTCCATGCTGGAGACAGTGGACTCACCCATACTGGTGCAACGCCCCGGCAACAAGTGGCACAAGATGCGTTTGCGTAACCCCAGTTACGTCAAAGGGGTAGGGCCTGAAGGTTTCAGCCGGGCAGTCACTGACATAATAATACCCATGGAATAAAAGATAAAACCATTGCCAAAATAAACTTGTCAGTATTTTTCCCGAAGACAAGTACGGGTAAAATCTGCTTCGGAGAACTTTCGCCAATCCCCAATAGCCTTAGCCCTGCCTTTGGGTTACTAGGATTAAGCCTTGTTTAGATGTATAATACCCACAGCCAGGTCTGGCAGGAGTGTGTACCAATAATGATCCACTTGAAAAGCCCTTTGGCTCTGGAATTTGCCGGCTTCTGGCGGCGTTTCGGAGCATTTATCATAGATAATATAATCATCAGCATAATCTCTTCAGCCTTTGTACCTGTACACTGGTTTGAAATACCTGTTTTCTGGAACATAGACAGTCTGTCAGGTATTTGGTGGCTGGCAGCCCCGATTATAGCTTTTTCAAACGTACTTTCATTATTAGCCATGGTGGCTTACTTTGTATTTTTCTGGTACTGGCGCGGTCAAACCCCCGGCATGATGATTGCCCAGATAAAGGTTATCAGGGTAGATGGTTCAGGGGTTTCTTTAGGAAACTCCATTATCCGTTTTCTAGGGCTTATTGTATCAACCTTACCTTTAGGTCTGGGGTTTTTCTGGATTGCCTGTGACCGCCGCAAACAGGGCTGGCATGATAAAATGGCTGATACAGTAGTAGTCAAACTACCCAAACCGCCTGAGGTTACCGCTCCTCAGGCTACCTGAAGTTCACTATCAAAACGCCTTTCCCGTTAGGGCAGGCTGTATTTATAAGGCAGGAACAAGATGACAAACGAAGTGAGAGTACGCTACGCCCCCAGCCCCACCGGCTACCCCCATCTGGGCAATATCCGCACTGCTATGTTCAACTGGCTGTTTGCCAGACACAATGGCGGCAAATTTATTGTCCGGATAGAAGACACTGACCGTGAACGCTATGTGGAAGGGGCGGTGGAATCCATACTGGAAAGCCTGAATTGGCTGGGATTGGACTGGGACGAAGGCCCGGACAAAGGCGGGGATTACGGCCCCTACTACCAATCAGAAAGACTCCCTCTTTACCGGAAGGCCGCTGAAAAACTGGTTGCCGAAGGCAAGGCCTATTACTGCCACTGTTCTTCCGAAAAGCTGGATAAAATGCGGGAAGACCAGATAGCCCGCAAAGAACCCCCGGGTTATGACCGCTGTTGCCGTGATAGGGGTCTGGGACAAAAAGAAGGTGCGGTTATCCGCTTTAAAATACCGCTGGACGGGCAAACTGCCTTTACCGACCTTATACGGGGGGAGGTTACCTTTGATAATGCCAAACAGGACGACTTTGTCATATTAAAATCAGATGGCTTCCCCACCTATCACCTGGCCAGTGTGGTAGATGACCATGCCATGCAGATAAGCCATGTCCTGCGGGCGGAAGAATGGCTGCCCTCCACCCCCAAACACCTTATGTTATATAAGGCTTTGGGCTATACCCCGCCCCTGTACGCCCACTTACCCATGATACTTGGACCAGACCGTTCCAAACTTTCTAAACGGCATGGTGCTACTTCAACTATAGAATACAAACAGGCCGGCTATCTGCCTGAAACCATGGTGAATTTCCTGTCCCTGCTGGGATGGGCTTATGATGACAAAACCGAGCTATTCAGCCGTGAACAGCTGATAGAGTATTTCTGTCTGGAAAAGGTCAGCAAAACTGCCGCCATTTTCAACTATGAAAAGCTGGACTGGATGAACGGCATTTATATCCGCACACTTTCTGCCCAAGACCTTGCCTGCCGGGCTATGCCGTTCTTGGAAAAAGATGTACGCATTGCCGCATCCGGTCACTTAAACCTTGACTATACCGTAAAAGTTATGCCTCTGATACAAGAACGGGCCAAGAAACTGAATGAGCTTGCAGAACTTTGCTGGTTTATATATTCAGATGATATCAGCTATGACCCAGCTTTGCTTATCGACAAGAAACTGACCAAAGAAACCAGTTTGTCCGCCTTGAAAGCGGCAAATGCCCGTCTGGAAGCTTTGCCTAACTTTGATGCCGCCAGTATGGAAGAACATATCCGCCCGCTGGCTGCCGAACTGGAACTAAAGCCGGGACAGCTGTTTGGCATGCTCCGCACCGCTTCCACCGGCCAGCAGGTTGCCCCTCCCCTTTTCCAGACAATGGAAGTGCTGGGCAGGCAAAGATGCCTCGGGCGGATAGCCATGGCTATTGCCAGACTGTCTGAAATGCCTTTCCAGAGGAGCTAACCAGCTAATAGAGTAAATGGGCAGGCTATGTTATTGCGGGCTCTATTGCGGAAACTGTTACCATTTAAAATAGATAGCAGTTAGCTGGCAATGCACTGACTATCCAGCTTGCCGGAAACTGGACTTTCTGAAGCAGGTTCATGGTGAGTTGCAACTGGCAAACCTGACAGCTATTGAAAAAACGGGTTTGGAGAAGTGGTTTAATGGCAAACCAGGGTTTTAATTTTCAAAAGGAACATCCCGGTATTGCCCTGTGCGGGCTGGACTGTTACGCCTGCCCGCGTTACCACACCATCGGCTCATCACGCTGTCCGGGCTGTGCCGGCAAGGATTTCTCTGAAAAACACCCCTCCTGCGGGTTTATCAGCTGTGCATTTAAACATGGAAGATTGGAGAGCTGCGGACTTTGCCCCGAAATAGATACCTGTAACCGCATTACCCGACTAAAAACAGTTATCAAAGACCAGCCCGGTTATCCTTCATACCAAAACCGCATAGCCAATCTAATAAAAATAAAAGGAACAGGATTTGAAGCCTTTGCAGATACCTGCATACGCAAAGAAGCCCTTCTGAAAACCCTGATTGATAAATATAATGACGGCCGCAAGAAGGCATTTTACTGCCGTGCCGTCCAGTTATTGCCCTTGCCAGACCTTGAAAATTTACTTGATGAAAATGCCAAAAAGGGGTATAAATCAGTAGATGATGCCGCTTTGGCTGTAAGTAACAGCCTGAAAGCGCTGGCAAATAAACTTGGCATAGAGGTCTGCTGAATATGACAATAGGTCACTCCTCGTTTATCCCGCCTCCCCGCCAGCACTGATACTGCCTTATTTTTTAAAAAGACTTAAATTAACGAGGAGTAAATATATATGAGCCAGCAGGTAAATAAAGAAGAAGCTATAAACTGGTTGATAAAGATAGGCACCATTCCCTACTGGGATTCCATAGATAACCGCCCCCTGTTCCGCAGGATTGTAAAGAAGAATGACGGCACTAAGGTTGACCGGGTAACTGAAGAAGAAGCCTGGCCGTTTATAATAAACGCTTTGGGCATGAAAACCGAAGCCGAAACTGAATCTTTACGCAAAACTATTGAAAAAGCCTTGAAACTGCAGGGAAGGATTTAGGTTGAATCAGGAAACTTCCGAATACATTCCCAGATACCTTGAGCTTTATAAATCCGGAGAGCTACAAAAGAGGCTCATGCGGCTTGATGAGCGCATGGCGGAGTGTGACCTTTGCCCCAGAAAGTGCGGGGTAAACCGCCTTTTAAACGCCGAAGGCGGGTACTGCCACAGCGGAAACGCCCCCATAGTGGCTTCGGTATGCGACCATCTGGGTGAAGAGCCGGCTATATCCGGCGATAACGGCTCCGGCACGGTCTTTTTCTCCAATTGCAACCTGCGCTGTGCCTTTTGCCAGAATCACCAGATAAGCCAGGACTTTGAAAGCCAAAAATCCAACCTGACGGACTGCCAGACTCTGGCCGGACAGATTATAGACCTCCAGAATACCAAGGGTGTGCATAATATAAACTTCGTATCGCCCTCGCACTTCGTACCCCAGATGCTCCGCACCATAATAGAAGCCGTACCCTTGGGACTGAAGGTGCCTATTGTTTACAATACCAACGCCTATGACTCTCTGGAAACACTTTATGAGCTGGACGGGGTAGTAGATATATATCTGCCGGATTTGAAATATTCCAATGATGAATGGGCACGCCAAATTTCCGGTTGCCCAGACTATGTCAGCCACGCCCGTGCCGCCATACGGGAAATGTTCCGCCAGGTAGGACGGGTGCGTTATAATGCCGAAGGCATTGCCGAGAGGGGGCTTATTGTACGCCACCTTATCCTGCCGAATGATCTGGCCGGCAGTAAAGAATCACTTATGTGGATAGCGGATTTATCAACTGAAATTACCGTCAGCCTTATGGCACAGTACTACCCCTGCCACCGGGCTTTGGATATGCCCCCGCTTGCCCGGACTATATCTACGGCCGAATACCGCACCGCCATAAACATGCTGGATATTTTGGGAATAGAAAACGGGTGGCTTCAAGAACCGGAAGCCAAGGATTACTATATCCCTGATTTCCAGCGCAACGGCCACCCGTTTATAAGTTACTAAGAAAAAACTTTTTGAAAACTAACCGTGGCGTTTACGGTTGCAGAAAGCAAAGTGGATCTTCAGACCGCTGACCTTGTCTTTTTTGTTTACGCCGGTCATAAAAGTCTTCAGGTCAGGCAGTTCCTGAGCGGTTTTGGTATTTTCAATCTTCTCGGTTTTACAAGCCATTATATTTACTCCGTAATTTTATACAAACTGAACCAGCATTATAGCATGTATTCGCTTTCAACAAAAGCCGCTTTAAAACAAGCTCTCCTTTAAACCCCGATTGTGCCCCTTTTGGGGCTGTGATATTATCTAGACATATGGAAATAAATATAATAGTTAAACCGCCTTTTAAAAAACTGGTATCCGCCCAATTTCTAAAAAAAATAGCCTCTGAAACCCTTAAAGCCCAAGCCGCAGACCCAAGTTCGGAACTGGGTATTGTTATTACCGGGCAGGAAGAAATAAAAGAACTCAACTGTAAATACCGCCAGCTTGATGAACCTACAGATGTGCTTTCGTTTTATATGCTGGAGGAAAACCCCGAAAACCTGACCGCACCGGATGATTTTCCCACCCCTCCTGATGAAGCCACCCATTTGGGAGAAGTGATAATCTCTTATCCGCAGGCGGAGCTTCAGGCTGGTGCTGCCGGCCACAGCGTCAACCATGAACTAGCCTTTTTGCTGATTCACGGGGTACTCCACCTGCTGGGGTATGACCACCATGAAACCGCCGCCGAAGCAGTTATGAAATCCCATCAGGATATAGCCATGAAACATATACGGGAGATACTGAAATGAGAGTACTGGGTTTATCAGGCAGTCCCCGTTTGGGAGGCAACAGCGACACCCTGCTGCACGAAGCTATAAAGGGTGCCAAAGACAAAGGGGCGGAAACCCATATTATTTACCTGTCAGACCTGACTATAGGTCACTGCCCTGCCTGTGATGACTGTTTTTATACCGGTGAGTGCCGTTACCGCGATGATATGGACGAAGTAATAAGCCAGATGGAAAAGGCTGACCGCATAATAGTTTCCAGCCCTATCCACTTTATGGGTGTCAGCTCACAACTTAAGGTTATGATAGACCGCTGCCAGTCACTCTGGGCACGCAAGTACAAACTGAAAGCCTCCCCCTTGGGTGATGAGCGTGAACGCAAGGGTATGTTTATGGCAACCGGCGGCATGAAAAACGGTGAGGTTTTTGAAGGTGCCAGAGCTACCATGAGGTCTTTCTTTGCAGTACTGAATATAAAATATTCATACGAACTGCTGGTAAGCGGAGTGGACAATCTGGGTGCTATCCAGTCCCAGTCCGATACCCTCAAGAAGGCTTATGAACTGGGTCAGATGCTGGCAGATAAATAAACTAGCCTCTGGCTACCCCTACTATTTCCCTTATGCTCTTTAACCCCTCAGCTTTGGCATAGGCTTCCAGCCCTTCAAGTATATCCATGGGGGCGCGCGGGTTGACCAAATTGGCAGTGCCTATCTGAATTGCAGTTGCCCCGGCCATCAGGAACTCCAGAGCATCTTCAGCATTCATAATGCCTCCCCCCCCGATAACCGGTACGTTTACCGCACCCGCTACCTGATATACCATGCTGATAGCCACCGGTTTTATAGCCGGGCCTGAGAGCCCTCCGGTATGGTTACCCAACACGGGACGCCGTTTTTTGATATCTATGCGCATACCCCGAAGGGTGTTTATAAGTGAAATTGCATCTGCCCCGGCATCTGCCACCGCCTTAGCCAGTTCGGTAATGCTGCTGGTATTGGGGGTAAGTTTTACGATAAGAGGCAGGGTAGTAGCATTCCTGACTACGTCAGTCACTCTGGCGGCAGATTCGGGAGAAGAGCCAAACTCTATACAGCCGCACTTTACATTGGGACAGCTGATATTTACCTCTATACCGCTTACCCCGGGCACTTTGTCCAAACGGCGGGCAAGTTCGGCATAGTCTTCTATACTCTCAGCGGCAATGTTTACTATCACAGGCACATCCCAGGTATACCACTGGGGTGCTTTGTCACGGATAACCGCCTCTACCCCCATATTTTGCAGTCCTATAGAATTCAGCATGCCGTTAGGGGTTTCGGCTATGCGCGGCTGGGGGTTTCCCTCCCGCGGTTTCAGGGTGGTAGCCTTGCAGACAATGGCACCCAGACGGTTGCGGTCAAACAGGTGGGGGTATTCGTCACCATAGCCGAAAGTTCCGGAAGCCGCCATAACAGGGTTTGAAAGCCTGAGCTGGCGGGGATTGTAAGGGGCGATGTCTACATTTAAATTAAGTTCAGCCATACGCCCAAGATTATAAGGCTTGGAGACGGCAGAACACAACATCTCCTTCAAAGCTATGCACTAATATTTTATCTTGCTTATTTGGGTTTTATAGACTACACTGAAACCATGAAGCGAAACACCTCCTGTTTTGGCTTTGTTGTTATTAGGGGATATAAAAAATCACGCTTGGGTAGTTTGTTTTTTACGCATAGCGGAGAGGCCGGGCAGATTTCAGGCGGGCTTCTTCCCGAATGCTAAGTTAAAAACCGGATTTAAGTTTCTCATTCGGAATTTTCGGCAAACCGGCACATTACCGAAGCATACCCGAAGTTATCATAGCAACCAGGAGGACCCGATGGTGGCAAAGAAAAATAGTGGATTAAGCCCGATATATCGTTCACGCCTGGAGGCTGACCTTAAAAGGCTGACTGACCAGATTGAACAAATGCGTGCTTTACGTGTATCCGAAGACCGGCGTGAAGGAAGCCCTTTTGGCAAACGTGAAGAAGAGGCAACCGAAACAGCCGACCTTGAAAATGGGCTGGCTATGGAAAAGAAACTGCTTGACCAGATTGCCGAAACTGAGTATGCCCTGGATAAATATACCCGGGGTATTTACGGCTTGTGCGAAATGTGCAAAGAGCCGATAGACCCTGCCAGACTTGAGGCTTTGCCACAGGCCAGACTGTGTATGCAGTGCAAGTCCAAATCAGCTAAGTCTTACTAAATCAGGTTTAAAAGGGTTGGGGGTTAATGACCAGGGGATTAGTATTTTTTGTCAGCACCGCTTGCGGCATTTTGGCTGACCAGTTAAGCAAATTTATTATCACCGCTAACCTTGCCACAGGCACATCCATACCGGAAAGCGGTTTTTTTCAGATTGTCCACGTACACAATACCGGTGCGGCTTTCAGTATCTTTCGGGGACATATAGAGTGGCTTATTGCCGCCAGCGTTCTGGGAGTAATACTGGCAATGACCGCCTTTTTTATAAGGAAAAAGCTGCCGTTTTTAGACACCCGCCCCGGTTTGATAGCCTTGGGGGTGATTCTGGCTGGTACAGTGGGCAACCTGATTGACCGGGTGCGGCTGGGCTATGTTACTGACTTCATACGGGTGGGAGACTTCCCTACTTTCAATATTGCTGATTCATGCCTGACAGTAGGTGTTATCAGTCTGTTACTTTTGTACATTGTCTCATC
>NZ_JBAZDW010000044.1:0-11429 GCF_041654235.1 Dehalococcoides sp.
ATCGGTCAAACACCAGTTGGAGAAACAGCCGGCCTGATTCAGATACCAAGTCTTCCTACCGGGGTTGTTGAAGTTCTGGGGCTTTAAATATGGGTTGGAAGGATCGGTAGCCAATTCCCAACTGGGCTCTTTATCCATTTTGATAGCGCTAACAGGGCAGAATTCCGCGCATTTCTTACAGCTGGTAGTACAGAATGACACAACACCAAAATCAATAGGATTATCCGCCGGCAAGGGCAGATTGGTAATCATCAAGCGGGTGCAACGCATCCATTTGTCCCAGCCGACTGCATGACCTATACGGCCGATTTCTCCGAAACCGGATAGAGCGCCTGCGCCGGGGTAGCTGGCTATACCGGGGAAATCATCGCCACCCACCAGCCAGTAACCCAGTCCCTTTACAAAGCGTTGGAGATAAAGCTGAATAGCATCACCGGAAAGACACTGATTGAAAGCTACGCCGTTGGATATCCAGGACGGACTGCGTACCGTGCCATCATACGAACCGTTATAGCTGAATACCAGAATATGGGCATTCTGATTCGGAATAGCCCTTTTTGTTCTGGTCTCATACGGCCAGGATATGCCGTCTTCCCAGACATAAGGCTGGTCAGGGTGCTGGTTTTCACCAATATTCAGGACTCTTTTAGTCTTGTCATCAACAGGTAAACACCGGATATCGGTACCACCAAAGAAGCGGATAGCACTCTTGAGCATAAGGGCATTGTACTCGGGAGTACCTTCGTACTTGGCCAAACCAATCTGTTCCGGGGTCATTACTTCATCCATCATTTTCTTGTCACCCAAGAACATGGACCGACCCTGACCAAATTCGTTATAGCACATAGAAGAGGTTACGTTTTTGGCTCCCTGGCAAAAAGCCCAGTCCTGCATGGAGTAACCGGGTTTACCCAAACGAGAAGTTATACGCTCGTGCCTCTTTGCTACACTTTCATTAAGTACAGAAGGTATACCAATTTGAGCTAAATATTCATCAGAATATTGCCCGCCGATATAGTCATAATGGGTAGCATCAAAAGCTTTCCATACATCCCAGTCTATGGGGGTAGTAGGATCACAATAATTGCGCTCTTTGACCCACCAAGGATTTTTCTTGTAAGTATTAGCGGCTGTGGAAGCACCTTCATCCAAATCTCTGAATACCGGAGCTGTAGCAGCGGCAATACCAAAACCTGCGCCAGTCAACCCAATACCCTTCATAAAGTCTCGTCTTGATAAAGCAGAATGGAATCCTTGCATATGTCCGACCTCCTAATTATATTAAATCTATTTCCAGTCTTCCCCGGTGCCAAAAAGCATAGCCCTCCTTTGTTCAATATGGAGTTCGCTCGTCATTCCGGATACTGGATATAAATATACCAAGTCAAGGTTTCAACGCAGGTAACAATGGGTAATGATTTTGGTGGTGCCGGTATCAATTTGATTTGGGGAATATGGCAGGATAAGTTTGCATGTAGCTAGCTACAGCTCAATATAATCAAGGTTAAAAATCACCCTGACTAATTCATCTTGTAACCAATTCGGTCTATGCATAAATAAGCCACTATTGCATTTGCCCGAAATCAAATACCAAAGGCAAAATATTTGCAGGAAAGTTACCAAACAGTTACCGAATATAACCACTAATAACTCATACATATGATATTATTAAAGGTAATATAACCATGTGAGGATTAATCTCATGCCAGCTATGTGTAAAAACTCACTGCCAATATATTCAAACCTACTTGAGGCAGATTACGCACAAATGCCGCCGCTATCTTGGGACGAACTCCGAAGTTTTGCTTACCAAACAGTTGAAAACTGGGAGCGCGGCAATTGTCTAAGTGCAGCCGACCTTACGGCTGCCTTAAACTTTATGAAATACAATATCCCGTCAGCGGATATCAAATATGTCAGTAACAGGGAAATTCCGATATGCTACTTCTCCCATGTTGTGCCCAAATCAGCAGACATGCTGCAAATCCTCCTGGCAGTTGAGGGCATAAAAAGCTGCCAAATGCCTATTGTCCAAGCATCTGACGGTTACTTTGATTTGGAACTTGATGATAACCATAAGATACTGATATTCACGATTCCGCAGTATAATCATCTAAACTCTTTCAAAGAGTTTCTTAAAATCATTCAAGCGAAAAAACTTAATATCCTAGTCGGAGGAAATGTTTTCTATTTAAAACCAAGCCTGAAACTTGATTTTAGCAACTGTATATTTCCCAATAATATTAAAGATATTCTTCCGCTGATAAATAAAATAAATTCGTCAGCCAGTGAAGAGAAGGTTTAAAATGAAAATAGGTCTGGTTACCTGTGCCTCCATGCTGGATCAAGTCAGACAAATTGTTCCGCTTATACCAAAAGACCAATTTGTTATCTACCCGGTATTGCCCTGCTGTCTGTTCGCCATAAGTGGCGACACAATACGCAACCAAGTAGACAAATCAGTGTTGGCCAATGAGGCTACTATTATAATATACGGGTCTTGCCATCCTGAATTGAACGGATTACTGGATATGTACTGTGATAGCAATATCCGAAAAATTGAGGGTAATAATTGTTGGGAAATGTTATTAGGCCCTGAACAGGTGGAAAAATATCTTAACCAAAATTCATGGCTGGGAAACAAGGCTTTTTTGACCAAATGGAACAAAGAGGTTTCAGAGAGTTTTGGTTCTGATACCCGAAATGGCAAGGTTGCATCCAGTTGCGGCATCAAAGAGTTAACGGTTTTCAGGTTCGAAAACCCCCAACCAGATGAAAAAATTGTAAAAAGAGAAGCCGCGAGCGCCGGCCTTCCATACAGTATCCATGATGAAAGTCTGGAACATCTGAGGAATTTAATCCAGGCTGCAGTTGACAAAGTCCATATTGAAAATGAAAGCCGGATTACTTTAGGTTTATCTCCCAAACCAGAGTTAATTCCCATCTCGCTGCTTGAAACCATGAGGGAAATTATCTATATAATCGACAAGCCAGGCAAAGAGGTGACTTTTATCAGCCCCATAATTGAGAAATTACTAAGTATAACTACTAAAGAATTTAAACTGACATTCCTGTCAACCCAAAATAAAGGTGGATATTTATACAAAAAAAGAACCCAAATAATATCAAAACGGTCCAATTTTATAGCGGATTGTTTACAAAGGGGCTTTGAAGACCCGCTAAAGCTTGAATACCAGATAATAAACGGCAAAGGCGAATGCAGATGGATTAGAGAAACTCTAAGCCCTCAATTTAAAGCCGATGGCAGCATAGGTGCTTTTGCAGGCAGACTGGAAGATATAACCGAATGGAAGATTACCGAACAGCAATTAATAGACTTGTACCAAAATGAAGCTTCTTTACGCCATGAACTGGAAACCCAAATTCAAAACCGGATCGAATTTACTAGAGCTCTGGTTCATGAATTAAAGACTCCCCTTACGCCAATAATGGCGGCCAGTGACACACTTTCTTCGGGCTTAAAACAAGAACCCTGGCTTAATTTAGCTCAGAACATTAATAAGGGAGCGCTTAATCTGAATAAACGGATTGATGAACTCCTGGATTTAGCTCGGGGAGAAATAGGTGTTCTCCAAATTAAAAAAATCCCCATCGATTGCATCGAATTATCTTCCGACATTATACAGTACGTTGATGCCAAAGTCAGAAAGGCAAATCTCCGGTTAGTGTTTGAACATGACGATAAAACCATATTTATAGAAGCAGATCCTGATAGATTAAGGCAAGTTTTACTTAATCTTTTAAGCAATGCTATTAAATATACCCCTGAACCGGGACTAATAAAGCTTAGATGCTTCAGAACATTAACCGATGTTGTATTCCAGATTATTGACTCAGGTATCGGTATATCGTCATCAGATAGGGCCTATTTATTCGAACCTTATCACAGATTGGAGAGAGATAGGGAGAGATTTGATGGCATGGGATTAGGCTTAGCATTATCCAAGAGATTTGTAGAACTCCACGGGGGCAAAATATGGGTAGAAAATGCCAATGAACATGGCAGTATATTTACCTTCACTATACCAATATTAATTTCAGTTAAACCAGTTTACCTCAAACCCAGCCTTAAGAATAAAGGAAAGTTATATGAAACTGTTGTTAATTGAGGATGATGCTGAAATAATTGATGTGGTATGCACAATATTTCAAATAAGCTGCCCAAATTCACGCGTGCTTTCTGCCTCAAATGGCAGAAGGGGTATAGAAACAGTCGAATCAGCTAACCCTGATATTATCTTACTGGATTTGGGGCTACCCGATATGAATGGTTTTGATGTTCTGAAGCAAATACGCACTTTTTCAGATACACCAATAATAATCCTGACAGTACGCGGAGATGAAAGTGATGTTGTCAGAGGTTTAACCTTAGGTGCGAATGATTATATTATTAAACCGTTCCGCCAAATGGAATTACTAGCCAGAGTCAGGCGATTATTAACTAAAAAGCAAATAAACGGTGAGGACCTATCCATCACTTGTGGTAAAATGCATTTTGGTTCATCAATTAGAGAACTATGGATAAATGGCACACTGGTAAATCTCACCGTAAGTGAAGGTCGCATTATTTATATGCTCATGAAAAACCATGATAAAACGGTTAGCTATGAAGATTTATCGGAATTACTTTGGGGAGATTATTACCCAGAGGCACGCAGTAATTTAAAAACTCACATTTTAAGATTGCGCAACAAAATCGAAGATACAGCATCCGATCCAAAGCTTTTGATCAATAGTCCTAATCATGGATATATTTTAAAGACTATTGATTAAAATAACCCATGTCATTTTTTTATAATTTAAATCCACTGAGTGACCGAATAAATCAACATATATTTCAATCCCTATTGCTTTTACTGAAGTAGATTATCATCACCCTCTTGCAAGAAGATATAGTGCTATATTGATCTGATTCCAATCTTCTTGAGTACAATAGCTAAATTATTTACTTAATGAGAAGAATCTCAATCTACCGGAGTTTGTTAATAACCTGTTTTGGTTTAAATTTAAAAGAGGGGCATAGAACATGCCCCTCTTTTGCCCTGAATTGTTTGCAGTTTAAGCTTTCTTAACTCTCCTAATAACCAATTGCCAGACCACCGCCAGCAGAATAAGTGCTGGAAGTCCGGCAACCAAAAGGAACATACTGGCCGCTTTAGACTCTCCTTCAGCTACGGAAGCAAAATAATTCTGAACAGTAAAAAGCAACATGGCCAAACCTGCGAGGCCGATAACCCAGTCGTACCACTGCAGACTGGTATTACTCTTTCTGGCCCACCAGATTATTCCCAGAGCAATTATACCTATAAGAATCCCTAATAATAACCACATTTTATTATCTCCTTTTGTATTGCTTAATACCCGCCGTAATAAGAACCAATGGTGCTATCCTGACCGAGCACGGGGTAATCCTTGTCCCACCACTCTTCCCATTTCTCCGGAGGTATCAGCCCGTAACCAAAGGCTTTATCTGCATTCCAAAGGAAGCCGTTAAACAGTCCGGTAGTACCTATTGTAGCCCGAACCATATCATGTACCATGGCACTGCTATTGGTATTAAACACACAAGTACCCATACAGCGGGCACAGCCATGCAGGCCTATCCATCTTGAATAACAGGCAGGTGAATCTGTATGGAAAACTTTTTTGCCCGGAGTGGAGTACAGTGTTGCCTTGGCAGGATCTACTGAAGATGGGGGTATATCCCAGGTAGGTTCGCTGTCAAAAGAGATAGCCTGGGAGGGGCAAGCCTCAGCACATTTCCGGCAGGTATGGCAAAAACGGAAATAGCCTGCATCTATCGGCTTGTCCGGAGCCAGAGGCAGATCTGTAAGAATACTGTAATAACCAGCCACCGTCCCGAATTCCGGGCTTATGCAGTAGTTGTTATTCCTTGCCATTTCGGCAAAACCGGTCAGAATGGCATCAGCCTGAGAAGGCATCATACCATGGAAAAGAGACTCCGAAGGATATCCGATACCCTGATAACCGATGCCTTTTAAAAATGACTGGGTAGCTACCTGCACCACATTATTAAGGCGGTACCGCATGTTATTAGCGGCAAAACGAATGCCGGCATTACCCTGGCGGTACATTTCCTTGCTCATCTGAACGGCTACACTGACGATATAAAGCGGCTTGTCGGGCAGAACAAACTTTTGGCCTGCAACTTCATAAGCCTTGTCTACATCTTCAAATACAATGGGTGTATTGTGTACATGATGGGTAAAAATGAGTTTCTTGGTTTTTTCATTCAACTCGGCAAAACGCACCTCGGAAGCACCAAAGAAACGCATGGCTGAACGCAGCATGCGGGAATTTTCTTCGGGTGTGCCCTGCCACTTCGGTACTCCCCAGAAATCCGGCGGGGCGGATGCCACCCAGAAAGACGAGGCATTGGGCCAAGCAGCAGCGGTAAAGCCGAACTGAGCCAGAACCTGATCCTGGTCAATTTCAGGCAACACAAAATTAACCACTTTGTTTAAACCCATAAGCAATGGAGATGCGCCGCCCTCAAGGGCCATATCCCGAAGAGTAAGGCCGGGTTCATTGTTTTTAACCCCGTTAAAAGCCCGGTCAGAACCTTCCTTCTGCCAGTCAAGGTATTTCTGCCCGGCAAACAGGTAACCGCCCTTTACCCCGTTCCGCACCCCGTGCATAATCCACGAATTGTCCGAACGCTCTATCTGGCTCCAGTCTACTTCGCAGGTAGGGTCTTCATATTCACGTTCCTTAACCCACCACGGGCGTCTGAAACCGCCAGCTACAGGCGCAGAGACAGCTTCATCCAAATCATGAAAAACCGGCACGGCAGCTGCCGCAGCTCCCAATCCTGCCCCGGCTATTCCCAGCCCTTTCATAAAATCCCGGCGGCTTACGCTTGAATGGAATTTATTCATTTTCCCTCTCCTATATTAAGACCATAAATATCTGGGGCTTACCCAGCGGTACAACATCTTTTATGCCGTTTTCACCCCCATTTTTATTTACTTGAACGCCTTTACCGGAAATAATGAACCCAATAATGAGAGTAGCCGGAAAAGGGCGTTTCAATGGAGTGTACCAACACCCCAGTAACAGGAGAATGTATTTACAATTATAAATAATGAAATTGCGGTAAAGATTTGTAACAGTCATTGTCCTTCGAAAATAAGGGGTATAAAATGAGATTTAAGGAGCACCTGATGAAAATGCCTTCACCAGAACGGATTGGAACAGCTGATTATTGCAGCCAGATTGTTAAAATAATGCAGCATAACACTCTGGTAGGAATAACTATTGTGGATCAGAAGATGCACCAGATAATCCGAGTTAACCAGGCTTTGTGCAAGATGCTCGGATATAGGAAAAAAGAACTTCTGGGTAAAACCATGTTTGATATTACCCACCCGGATGATATGGAAATCAGCTACAAGCACGCCATGAAAATCTGGGACGATGAACACTGTTATTCAAAAATCATTAAACGCTACTCTAAAAAAGACGGCGGATGTATCTGGGCAGAATCAGAGGGCTTTCTTTTAAAAGACAACGCTGACAACGGAATTTTGAGTGTCACTTTTATAAAAGATATTACTAAAGAAACCACCTTGTCATCTTCAACACCTCTCAGTATTTCAAGCAATCCCGCTTCATCCAGCCAGGAGAACCCTGACATTGATGTAAACAAACTATTGTCTGACGAGATTAATAAACGCAAACTCATTTATAACCAGCTCATGGTGTCTTATGAAAATGAAAAGAAACTGCGCAAACGAATACAGACAGAAATGAAAAGCCGTCTGGAATTTACCCGAATTGTAGTCCACGACTTAAAAACACCCCTTACCTCCATAATTTCATCCAGCGGGGTACTTTCCAATATAGCCGCTGATGGAAAATACAAGGCACTGGCTTCCAATATTTATGAAAGTACTATGAATTTAAATATCCGCCTTGACGAACTTCTGGATATGGCTCAGTGTGAAGTCAGAGACCCAAAACTAAACAAAAGCCGTTTCAACATCAAAGAAATGCTGGAGCATATAATCTCCATCCAGCAGGAAATATGCAATACCAACCATATTGTTTTTAATATAGTTATTGCACCCGAAGTAACGTTTATAATTGCTGATGAAGACCGTTTAAAGCAAATTCTGGATAATCTGATAGATAACGCCATAAAATACTCTGCAGATTCCGGGATTATATCTATCAATATCAGCCATGACCAGAATAATGTCCTTTTTTCTATTTCAGACAGCGGTATCGGGATAGAACCAGGCGAGATTAAGAACATATTCAAGCCCTATTACCGGGTGGAAAACAGGCAGAGGAAGCTACAAGGGCTGGGGCTGGGGCTCAGCATTGTAAGAACATACGTCAAACTGCATGGCGGACGTATCTGGGTTGAAAGTGAATGCGGCAAGGGCACCACCTTCCTGTTTACCATCCCGCAACCGCCATCAAAGGCAACACCGGCATGAAACTGCTATTTATAGAAGACGATAAGAAAATAGTTGAATCTATCTTCTTACTATTCAAATCCTTTTGGCCGGATATGGAAACCAAAGCTGTACACTTGGGTAAAACCGGCATTGAGACTGCTTATAAAGAGGACTTTGACATTGCCATAATAGACCTGGGACTGCCTGATATTGATGGCATAAATGTCCTCAAACAAATACGGGCATTTTCCAGTCTACCCATACTTATTTTAACCGCCAGAAATAATGAACAGGAGATTTTTACCGCTTTTGAATTAGGTGCAGATGATTATATTACCAAACCTTTTCAGCCGCTGGAACTTATAGCCAGAGTAAAATCCCTGTTAAAACGCCTAAGCAGAGCCAGCCAGGACCT
This sequence comes from Dehalococcoides sp., assembly GCF_041654235.1. Taxonomy (NCBI): domain Bacteria; kingdom Bacillati; phylum Chloroflexota; class Dehalococcoidia; order Dehalococcoidales; family Dehalococcoidaceae; genus Dehalococcoides; species Dehalococcoides sp. Next base: position 8,863 of record NZ_JBAZDW010000044.1, read on the forward strand.
GGGAGTTAAATACGGGCACTGGAAATTTGGTACCAGCCTGAAGGAAATATCTTATAACAATATTCGCGTAAATTTAACCGTTACAGAAGGCCAGCTGCTGCACATTTTGTTGACCAAAGCCGGAAGTACTGTCAGTTATGCTGATATATCCAAATCAATTTGGGGGCGCAACGAATATTATGCCAAAGAAACTATTAAAACCCACATTATGAGGATAAGACAAAAACTAAGCCGTATTGATAATTCCAAAGAATTTATCATAAATATACCCGGAGTTGGCTACCAGATAGTTGAATAAATGCTATCAGAAACGATGTGTATATTTTAATTGAATTCCCGGAGCACCCGAGTAACATTTGGCGTCTAACATGACCGAACTGTATAATTTGAGTAGCTCTATTTAGGAGGAGGTCAGGGGTTCGAATCCCCTCAGCTCTTCTCCACCATAAAGCTAAAACCTACCATTTAACTAATTTCAAAACCCTTCCGGAAGGCTGAATGCCTTTATCCTGACACTTTGTAAAGTTGGATTTTCAGCTAAAATCCTTGTGGATAATAGCGTGACATCTTTAGTAGCTTTCAGTAACAGCCAAATGCCTGTTCTATTTATTATCTTTTATGTACTTGTTAATACATATACTCAAGACTATAATGTTTTCAACAAAAATATAGAGGCGGAAATAGCATGTATTGTTCCAAATGCGGTAAACAAGTAGATGATAGCGTATCCTTCTGCCCTGCTTGCGGTAATCAGCTCCATACGAGCGGAACAACCGCTACGGAATACCCCGAACGAAAATCCAGGATTGCGGCCGGTTTGCTGGGTATATTTCTGGGAAGTATAGGCGTACACAGATTTTATCTGGGTTACGTGGGTATTGGAATAGCCCAAATTATTGTATCTTTTGTTACTCTGGGCATAGGCGGCTATATCTGGGGCCTTATTGAAGGCATACTTATACTTACCGGCTCATTCCAGTATGACGCCAAAGGCATACCCCTGCGGGATTAATATAGCCGCAAGCTTTAATGGCATATGCCAATCTGAATAATCTCTCCACCCAGCGGACAGCCCGAATTAACACATGGAGGAGATGACATGCCCAAAATTGGTCCCATTGAAATAATAATAATAATCATACTGATAATGATCCCTGTAGGTCTTATCTGGGGGCTGATATATTTGTTTAACAAGCTGAATAAAAAGAAAATCACCGGAAGAAATATGCCTCTGGATATAATTGAAATCAACAAAGGGGTACAGTACTGCACCAGATGCGGGCAGAAACTGGAAGCCAATATCCAGTTTTGTCCTGTTTGCGGCACAGAGAAACTGCATGCCCCTAAAATACCCTAGGAAGCCGGTATTATGGTCAGGCTGATTATAGGTATACTGCTGGGCCTTTGGGGATTGCCGGTACTTGTTTTTTCCATCCAAAACCTCATTGGCTCCCTGAGCGAAACTGAGCCACAGGTTGCCGGAATGTTTTTCTTTGTCACCGGGCTTCCGGCATTAGTTATGCTGCTGGGAGCGTTCCTTCTGATAAGAAGCTATCTGAAAAACCCGTCCAAACCTGCTCATCCAGTGCAATCCCGTCTATCCACCCCAGACAGTCAAAACACAAGTGGTCAATACTGCACCAAATGCGGTATCGGATTGGCAGCAGATGTTGTGTTCTGCCCAAACTGCGGACAGAAAATAACCCCTTAATTTTTAGCCTATCAGCCTAAGTGCAGTTATATCTCACCTGAGTTTTGTCCCTTTCCTGCCTTTGCCTTAAAATACACCGGTTGCTTACCTCAACTGGACATGTTGAAGATACCCAAACACCCCGGCCGGCAGCTTATCCCTGCCTTTAGTGTATAATAAGCCTATTCTTCACTACCCGGCGTGACAAATTTAGGGAGGCCATTTGAAAATGCCCCAGAAAACAACCCTGGTTATTGGCGGAGGCGCTGCCGGTATGGTAGCCTCAATCAGCAAAGCCCGCCGAGGTGAACCGGTAATGATTCTTGAAAAAACTGCCCAGCTGGGCAAGAAAATACTGGCTAGCGGCAACGGGCGCTGCAACCTGCTTAATGAAGAGCTGGATTCCAGCTCTTATAACCCCGAAGCCAGACCTCTGGTAAATTCTGTCTTCAGCCGCTTCGGACGGGATGATATACTAAATTTCTTTTCGGAACTGGGGCTTCACTATTACTCACAGGACGGCCGCATTTTCCCGTTTACCAACCAAGCTGCATCTGTCCAGAAGGTGCTTGCACTGGAAATAAAACGGCTGGGTGTGCAGGTGGAATACGGCTTTGACTGCGTGTCCATCCAAAAAACTCAAACCGGTTTCAGCTTGGGCGCAGCAGACGGTAAACAGCAAACCGGCCACAGCCTTATCCTGACAGGCGGAGGCTCTACTTACCCTTCTTTCGGTTCGGACGGAAGCGGCTACAAACTGGCTTCTTCACTGGGTCACCTCATCATCAAACCTGTACCCAGTACTGTACCTCTGGTGGTCAAAGACCCTCTCTGTCACCTGCTTCAGGGGCAACGCATTATTGCCCGTGCCCAAAGC
>NZ_JBAZDW010000045.1:0-9809 GCF_041654235.1 Dehalococcoides sp.
GGCCTCTTCCCGAACTGAATACTGCATATCCTCACGGTTCAGATAGGGTTCGCCATTAAGGGTGCTTTCAACCTGCATAAGTAGCATGTCACCCATTTTGACAGGACGTTCCGCTGTTTCCCAAGTGGCTCGCTGATGGAGTACCTGATCTACTACCGTATCAATATTTTCTTCGGCAATCTCTACCGTCTCTTTAGCAGCTCTTATGGTTTTATAATCACCCAGCTCCACTACCGGAGGCAGTGGTATGCGGGCAGAAAAAACAAAGGGGTCGGTGGTAACCATAGCTACCTTGGGGGTGGCAAAGGGTTTTATCTCCTCGTCTTGTATAGCCTGCTGGCAGGCTTCCGGCACGATATCATCTACCAGTTCGTCCAACATTTTTTCGCGGCTGACATATTTTTCAAACACATCTCTGGGGGCTTTACCTTTGCGAAAACCCGGAATTTCCACCTTTTTCACCAGACGGCGGTATGTTTTGGAAAGACCTTCTTCAACCTCGGTTGAATCCATCTCTACCGTTATGCTGGCCTGACAGCCCTCTATCTTTTTATCTGTTACTTTCATGGCACCTCAATCCAAAAAACTATTCTTTTTCCGCTTGAATACGGATATGTAAATCCCTTATTTGCTTGTCATCTACTACTGACGGAGCTCCAAAAAGCAAGTCCTGAGCGGCCTGATTTTTGGGGAAGGATATAACCTCACGTATTGAAGTTTCCCCTGCCAACAGCATTACAAAACGGTCTATACCCGGTGCAACACCGCCATGAGGGGGTGCGCCAAACTCAAAGGCCTCCAACAGGTGGCCAAAGCGTTCATCTATCTGCTCATCATTATACCCCAGCAGATGGAATACTTTCCTCTGCAGGTCTGCCTGATGGATTCTGATACTGCCGCCGGCAATCTCATATCCATTGCAGACTACATCGTAAGCCCGGCTGCCTACCCTGCCGGGGTCTGTATCCATAAGCGGCATGTCAGACTCAAGTGGGGCGGTAAAGGGATGATGAACCGAATCCCAGCGTTTGCCTTCCTCATCCCACTGGAAGAGGGGGAAATCTACTACAAAAGCAAAACTGAGTTCATTTTTATCACATAAATTCAGTTTTACTGCCAGCTGGTTTCGCATTTCACCCAGTACGGTGTTCACCATCTTGCGGGCACCAGCCACAATCAATATAAGGTCACCCGGCTTAGCACCGGAACGTTCGGCGATGGTCTTTATTTCTTCCAGCGCCAGATACTTGGCGGCTACGGATTTAACCATTTCCATAGTCAAGTCTTTAAGCACTCCGTTTTCCACACCCAGTGAAATAGGTACCAGCCCGGCCGCACCGTATTTCTTGGCCAGATTTATAAGTTCTTCCTGCTGGCTCTTGTTATAACCACCACAACCGGGGGCGGAAATAGCCTTGATAGCCCCACCCTGAGCAGCCACATTTTTGAAGACGCCAAAGGCCGAAGATGCACCTATATCGGTAATATCTGCCAGTTCCATACCAAAGCGAAGGTCAGGCTTGTCACAGCCGTATTTCTCCATAGCATCAGCAAAGCTGATACGGGGAAACTTTTTATTGTATTTCATATCAGGGCGGACACTGGCTACCAACCCGGTAAACAGGTCTTCCATCAACTTCATCATATCTTCTTCGTCAACGAAGCTCATCTCCATATCCAGCTGGGTAAACTCAGGCTGGCGGTCAGCCCTCAGGTCTTCGTCACGGAAACAGCGGGCAACTTGATAGTATTTTTCCATACCCGCCACCATCAGCAGCTGCTTTAACTGCTGGGGGGACTGGGGCAGGGCAAAAAACTTGCCGGGAAACAGGCGTGAGGGCACCAGATAGTCACGCGCACCCTCAGGTGTGCTTTTAATAAGGATGGGGGTTTCAATTTCTATAAAACCCTGATCGTTTAAAAACTCCCGCATGAAGCGGACAGCTTTGTGGCGGATAATAAGATTATTTTTCATGCCCTGACGGCGAATATCCAAATAGCGGTATTTGAGCCTCAGGCTCTCATCCACTTCTACTTCTTCATTAATATAAAAAGGAGGAGTTTTGGCGGCATTTAAGATTTTGGCATTGACGGCTACCACTTCCACCATACCGGAAGGCATGCGGTTATTTTCTGTACCGGCCGGGCGGTGACTGACAACGCCTTTTACCTGCAGAACATATTCACTCCGCAGCTCTTTGCCAATATCCAGACAGGCGGCGGACTGTTCCGGGTTAAATACCACCTGAACAATGCCTTCCCTGTCACGCAGGTCAATAAATATAACCCCGCCATGGTCACGGCGGCGGTGTACCCAACCGGCCAGAGTAACTTCAGTGCCAACATTTTCCTGAGTTAAGGCACAGCTATGAGTTTTAAGCATGCGCACCTTCTAAATTTAGTCAAGACAATTAGAGAAGATTATATCCTATACATGGTGTTTGTTCAAACGCTGAAAGCTATATTTTTTCATATTCGCCCAGCAAAAAATTTACCTCATCCAGCAGGCACTTTATAGCCGATTCACCGAAAGCACCTGCCTCTATATCCAGTATTACCCGGCTATCCTTGCGTTCAGACCCCATCACGTACACACTGGCACAGGCGGGGGAACCGTTTTTTGACTGGCTGAAAGCCATAGTCCCTTTGAAAATAAAATCAGACGAAGAATCCATTACGGAGTAATTGTCACTGTTGGAACTGACCAAATGCCCGCCCTGTTTGGTTATCAGGTCTTTTAAGGTATCAAAAAGAAGCTCAGGTTTTATCCGGCTGTATGTCTTGCGGTACTCCATGTAGCCCTTCCTCCTTTAAAAACTCGGCAAAACGGGTAACAATATTTTTATCCCGTACCAGAGCAAACTCTATGCCGTACTGATGCTTCAAACGGTAAGGCACACAGCAACAGCGGCAACAATTGCATATGGAATAAAAATGCTCCTTGCAATGTACCAGGGTAGTCATCAGCCCTGCCTGCTGGCAGGTGGTAATAACCGCCATTGCCTCAACACGGCTGACCGGTTTGAAATTTTCAAGTGTGTCACGGTAGACGTGTCTCCCCGCCCCTATTATTATCTCCGCCATAATCGGGGCATCACAGTTTTTAAAAACCTCCCGGCAGCTGCAAGGCCCGAGATAAATATTTTCAGACATATCCAGTATATCTTTAGCTTCAGCCAAATTAAGTAAATACCCGCCGTGCTGTTTTCGAGCATAATGGTTGGCATATTTCTTTACCAGCGCACCGATAAGCGGCCAGCGGCCAAGGGAAGCTAGACGCATATAGTTCTTCAGAAATGACTTCTGACGTTTGCCGTAAAAGGGCAATAGTTCGTGCATATATTCATTATACCAGAAGAAACCGAAAAAACTCTGACCGATACTTTTTTCTATGTTTAAATCATTGCAAAATAGGGTCTGTCTGATATACTGGGTTTAATACCTTTTGAAGGTTTTACGAGGCAATATTTTGGCTGTAAATGACCGCGAATTCCACTTAAAAGAGCTTGACCCCGTCCTGATGAAAGACTGGGAAATAGCCGAAAAGGCTGAGGATTTTCTTAAGCCGGTAAAAGTGTTGGCCATGGAATTGGGTTTAACTGAAGATGAAATAATTCCCCACGGCAAATACATTGCCAAAGTGGATTTTGCAGGGGTACTTGCCCGCCTGAAAGATAGACCGAACGGCAAATATATAGACGTCACCGCCATTACCCCTACCCCTCTGGGTGAAGGCAAGAGCACTACCACTATGGGGCTGGTGCAGGGACTGGGCAAGCTGGGCAAGAAAGTAACCGGGGCTATCCGCCAGCCTTCCAGCGGCCCCACCTTTAATATAAAGGGTTCGGCGGCTGGGGGAGGGCTTTCCCAGTGTCTGCCGCTTTCACCATTTTCGCTGGGACTGACCGGAGATATAGACGCCGTTACCAACTCCCACAATCTGGCTATGGTCGCCCTTCAGGCACGGCTTCAGCACGAAGCCAACAATACTGATGAATTTCTATCCAGCCGACACCTGACCCGGCTGGATATAGACCCCTCTAGAGTGGAAATGAAATGGGCAATGGACTTTTGCGCCCAGTCCCTTAGGGAAATAATTATGGGGATAGGCGGTAAAACAGACGGATACCGGATGCCCTCCGGATTTGGTATATCTGTAAGCTCAGAAGTAATGGCTATACTTTCGGTTTTTACCAGCCTTTCTGACCTGCGGGAACGCATGGGCAAAATAATAGTAGCTTACCGTAAAAATGATGAACCAGTTACTACCGCAGACTTGGAAGTAGATGGTGCCATTACTGCCCTTCTCCTTCGGGCGGTAAACCCGAACCTCCTTCAGACTATTGAAGGCCAGCCGGTGTTTGTACATGCCGGGCCTTTTGCCAATATTGCAATCGGGCAGTCATCCATTGTAGCTGACCGTTTGGCACTTAAACTGGCTGATTACCACGTAACTGAAAGCGGATTCGGGGCAGATATCGGCTTTGAAAAATTCTGGAATATAAAATGCCGTCTGAGCGGTCTCAAACCAGACTGCGCAGTAATTGTGGTGACAGCAAGGGCTTTAAAAATGCATGGCGGCGGACCTAAAGTAACACCGGGTGCACCCCTTGACCCCGCCTACACCACCCCAAATACGAAACTGGTGGAAAAAGGCTGCCAAAATATGCTTGCCCATATCCAAACAGTAAAAACCGCAGGCATAAACCCGGTGGTCTGCATAAACCACTTTGCCGCAGACACCCATGAGGAAATAGATATTATCCGCCGTACGGCTGAACAGGCAGAAGCCAGAGTAGCCGTTTCCCATCACTGGGCAAAAGGCGGAGACGGGGCAACCGAACTGGCCGAAGCGGTAACAGATGCCTGTAACGAACCAAATAATTTTCATTTTCTCTACCCCGAAAATATGCCCCTGAAGAAGCGGATTGAAACCATTGCCCGAAAGGTTTACGGGGCAAACGGCGTTTCATATACCCCAATTGCCATGGAAAAACTGGCCCGCATAGAAAGTATGGGTGATACCCAGTTTATGCCAACCTGTATGGTCAAAACCCACTTGAGCCTCTCACATGACCCTGCACTTAAAGGACGCCCCAGCGGCTTTACCCTGCCGATACGGGATATACTCACCTACATGGGGGCAGGATTGGTAGTGCCGGTGGCAGGAGATATCAAACTTATGCCCGGCACTTCGTCTGATCCGAATTTCAGGCGGATAGATGTAGACACCCAAACCGGCAAGGTGAAAGGATTATTCTAAATTAGTCTTATCCGCTTAAAATTGGTAAAATAGTAAGATGACCGAGAAAAAATTTAGCGTCTGCTTTGAGCCCGGCCATAGAGTTATAAATGGCCAGAAGGGGGATAGCCTGCTGGATCTGGCTATTATCGCCGGAACAGGGCTGTGTGCCTCCTGCGGGGGCGAAGGCGTGTGCGGACGCTGCCGTATAAAACTGATAGAAGGCGAACTGGAGTGCGAAGACCACCTCCAGATAAGCGCTGAAGAATTTGCCCAGGGAATAAGGCTGGCCTGCCAGAGCCGTCTGGTTTCAAACGTAACGGTAGAGATACTGGCAGAATCACGCTTTGATACCGCCATAAGCGGTGATGCCATAAGCTGCACCCTGCAAAGCCGGCCTGAGTCTGTCAAAAACAAACCCGTTCTGCCTTTGAGAAAGGTCTTTCTGAAGCTTGTTCCCCCATCCGGAGCAGACAACTCAAGTGACCTTGGCAGGTTAAAACGTTTTCTTAAACCTTTCTGCCCAACCGAGCCTGATATAGATTATCATTTGCTTTCAAGCCTTTCTGAAACCCTGCGGGAAAAGAACTGGAAAATAACAGTAAGCCTGCTGGAAACCCCGAATGGGGTAAAAATAATAAATATCCAGCCGGGAGACCAAACACTCACAACATATGCTTTTGCATTTGATATCGGCACTACCGGTGTTCGCGGGCAACTGCTGGAGGTTACCAAATCTCAGGTGCTGGCTCAAGCCACCGAGTATAACGGTCAGATACCCTTCGGCGAAGACGTTATCAGCCGGATAAATTATGCCGCCAGAGAAGGCGGGCTTAACCAGCTTCAGCAAGCCGTGGTAAATACCCTTAACAATCTGGGACAGGCCATGCTTTCCGAGTGCGGTCTTGAAGCAAGTGACATTGCCTTTGCAACCATAGCCGCCAATACTACCATTACCCAGCTTCTTTACGGGCTTGACCCCAAACACCTGCGGCTTGCACCTTATGTCCCTTTGGCAAGCGAACTGCCGCTTATACCTGCCCGGCATATAAACCTAAGCATCTGCCCGCAGGCATATATATACACCCTGCCTTGTGTGGCCAGCTACGTGGGCGGAGATATTGTGGCTGGGGTAATCAGCACCAATATCCCCCATAGGGAAGGGCTGGTACTTTATATAGATATTGGTACCAACGGCGAAATAGTTGTCGGCAACAAAGACTTTATGTTAACTGCCTCATGTTCGGCCGGCCCGGCTTTTGAGGGCGGCGGCATAAAGAACGGTATGCTGGCAAAACCTGGCGCTATAGAAGATATTGAACTTGGACCCCAAAGTTTTGAGCCAAAACTGAGCGTGATGGGCAGTGGCAATCCCAAGGGCATTTGCGGTGCTGGGCTCATAAATACAGTTTCCGCCCTGCTAAACTGCGGTTTGCTGGGGCAAAACGGCAAATATAATACCCATATTAAAACTGGCCGCCTGCGCAAAGGTGCTGACGGCTACGAATATGTACTGGCTTTTGGCCGTGAATTCGGGCAGGGACAGGATATAACCCTGTCAGAGGTAGATATAGACAACCTTATCCGTGCCAAGGCGGCTATGTACGCCGGTTACCAAACTCTGCTGGAAAATGCCGGGGCAAATTTTAAAAACCTTGAAAAAGTGATTATTGCCGGAACTTTCGGTGCCAAACTGAATATTAAAAAAGCTATCAATATAGGTTTGCTTCCCGAACTTCCGGAAGAACATTTTATATTTGTGGGTAATGGCTCACTGGCGGGTGCCCGTTTGTGTGCCTTTGATAAAAATGCCCAGACAGAAGCTTCTGCCGCCGCCAAAATGATGACCAATGTAGAGCTATCTGAAAGCGTAAGTTTTATGGACAACTATATGGCGTCTATGTTCCTGCCTCATACCAAATCTACGGATTTCCCTGAGGTATATGCCGCTCTGGGCAAATTTAACGGAGGCCGTATTTGACCTATACTATTGCACTGGCAGGTAAAGGCGGGGTAGGCAAAACATCCGTTTCCAGCCTTATCATCCGCCAGCTTTTAAAAAACTCTCTCACCCCCATACTGGCGGTAGATGCTGATGCCAACGCCAATCTGGGTGAAAGTCTGGGTTTATGCGTGCCCCAAACTGTGGGCGGGCTGATAGCCAGCTTTAACAAAGCCAAGCTGAACTTGCCCTCAGGCATAACCAAGGAAGCCTATCTGGAATACCAGCTTAACACCACTCTGGCAGAGAGCCATGGGCTGGATATGATAAGCATGGGACGAGGCGAAGGTGACGGCTGTTACTGCTACCCTAATACTATCCTCCGCAGTTATATAGACAAGCTCAGCCGAAACTACCGCTACGTGGTTATGGATAACGAGGCCGGTATGGAGCACCTGTCACGCCGCACCACCCAAAATGTAGACCACCTCTTTATAATATCCGACCACTCGGTCAAAGGGGTGCGTACACTGGGACGTATCCGCCAGCTGATAGATGAAATGAAACTTAACGTCAACCGGATATCGGTTATTATAAACATGGTCTCCGGCACACTTGACCCTCGCCTTGGACAGGAAATTGACAAGCTGGGCATAGCCTATACAGATACAGTGCCGGCAGATGAAATGATACGGGAATTTGACTTGAAACAGACTCCCCTGCTTAAATTGCCTGACAATTCCCCGGCAGTACAGGCAGTAGCCAAAATACTAACAAGCCGCCTTGGTATTAAAAACCTTACAGAGGTATCAGAATAATGAGCGCACATATTATAAACGGCACTGAAATAGCCGCCGCCATCCGCGAAGAAATACGCAGTGAAGTAACTGCCCTGAAGGCTAAAGCCGGCATAGTACCCGGTTTAGCCACAGTACTGGTAGGAGATGACCCTGCCTCACACTCATATGTAGATTCAAAAATAAAAATGTGCCAGAATCTGGGAATATATTCAGAACATCACCCTCTGCCCCAGAACGCCACCAATGAGGATTTGCTGACCCTGATTGCCAAGCTGAATGCAGATCCAAAGATAAGCGGTATTCTGGTACAGGTACCCCTGCCTGTGCAAATTTCAGAAAATCTGGTTCTAAACGCCATAAACCCGGATAAAGATGTAGACGGTTTTCACCCGGTAAACGTAGGCAGAATGTGCCTTGGTGAACCCTGTTTCCTGCCCTGCACCCCGCATGGCGTTCAGGAACTGCTTATCCGTTCGGGCATAAAAATAGAGGGCACTCATGTGGTTATTGTGGGCAGGAGCAATCTGGTCGGCAAGCCGCTGGCTAATATACTTCTTCAGAAAGCACCGGGGGCAAACGCCACCGTCACTATTTGCCATAGCGGCACTAAAAATCTGCCTGAAATAACCCGACAGGCAGATATACTGGTAGCCGCCATGGGCAAGCCCAAGTTTATTACCGCAGATATGGTCAGAGAAGGTGCGGTGGTAATAGATGTGGGCACAACCTGCATAGGCTACACCCCCGAAGGCAAGCGGATACTTTCCGGTGATGTGGATTTTGAAGAGGTAAAAGAAAAGGCCTTTGCCATCACCCCTGTGCCTAAAGGCGTGGGCCCCATGACTATCATCATGCTTATGCTGAATACCCTGACCGCCGCCAAACGGGCGGCCGGCCTGATAAAATAGCAAAATATTTTTAACCCCTGCAGGGAGGAAAATCTATGGCATTTGAAACACCTAAAATCAACTATAGCGGCAGTATCAGGGAAATAACTCTGGGTGACGGCCCAAAATCCGTAACCGTAGGCGGTGAAACTGCCCTGCCCTTCTACCTGTTTGAGGGGGATATGCCCCGTAAACCTAAGATTGCCATGGAGATACAGGATACTCCGCCCTTAGATTGGCCGGCAGACGCCTTAAAACCCTTTGGAGATGCGGTAAACAACCCGGTCAGCTGGGCTAAAAAGTGCGTTGACACCTACGAGGCAAAAATTATCTGCCTCCAACTGGAAAGTACTGACCCGAACGGGCTTGACCGCTCTGCCGAAGAGGCCGCAAAGATAGTCCGTGAAGTGGCAAACGCCGTAGACGTGCCCCTGATAGTCTGGGGAACAGCCAACCATGAGAAGGATACAGAGGTACTCCGCAAGATAAGTGAAATCTGTCCGGATAAAAAACTTATACTTGGGCCGGTAGAAGAGGGTGACTACAAGAAGATAGCCGCCCAAGCCATGGCCTATAAACATACCATTATCGCCTCCTCCCCCATAGACATAAATCTGGCTAAACAGCTTAATATCCTGCTGGGCAATCTGGGTGTACCGGCAAATGAAATAATTATGGATCCCACCGTAAGCAGCATAGGCTACGGCATAGAGTATTCGTATTCGGTGATAGAACGCATCCGTCTGGCTGCGCTCACCCAGCAAGACGAACGCCTTCAATACCCCCTTATCTGCAATATCGGGCGGGAAGCCTGGAAAACCAAAGAAGCCAAAATACCCGAAACGGAAAGCCCTGAACTGGGCAATACTGAAAAAAGGGCTATTATGATAGAGGCCATGTCTGCCGCCATTTTACTTATTGCCGGGGCAGACATACTG
>NZ_JBAZDW010000046.1:0-9743 GCF_041654235.1 Dehalococcoides sp.
AAGAGCAAAAACACATGCACCCAGCACGAAGTTTGTAAAAAATAGGCAAACCCTTTATTGTCAATTTTACTGGCTGTACTAAACATTTTATCCTGCCGAGACAAATTCCAAAGGAGAAACGTATGACTAAACTTGGGTTAGATCGGTTTGAAGTTCAAGCACTGTTCAAAAGGTCATTATCAAGCCGGCAAATTGCTGAAAGTGATATATACAACTCCTTATCGGATTTAATAGGAGATGTGATAGAAGAGAACAATAATAAAATTTCACAGCAATTATCATTAAAATTATCTGAAAAGGAACAATGGAAATATGGTAAATGATAGCATAGCCCTAAACCCAAACCCGGTAATTCAGCATTTAGGAAAACCTCCCGAAGAATTCACTAAAAAAGACCTGATAAAATTTATAGAAGACAATAACATTAAAGCTGTTAATTTTCGGCACCTGGGTGGTGACGGTCGCTTAAAAACCTTGAATTTTGTAATAAGTAGCAAGCCGCAACTGGACAGGGTATTGTCCGCCGGCGAAAGAGTTGACGGTTCAAGCCTCTTTTCGTACATTGATTCAGCTTCAAGTGACCTGTATATTGTTCCTCGCTACAAAACTGCTTTTGTTAACCCTTTCTCGACTACACCGACACTCGAACTGTTATGTTCGTACTATACGAAAGACGGCACTCCTCTGCCGAGTTCCCCTGAGAATATTCTTAAAAAAGCCAACCAGTCGTTGCTGAAAAGCACCGGCCTGACTTTTCAAGCTATGGGTGAACTGGAATACTACGTGATAGCAAATAAACAAAACCAGTATCCCGCTACAACCCAAAAGGGCTACCAGGAATCAGCCCCTTTCTGCAAGTGGGAAACCTTAAGATACGAGGCAATGCAGGCAATAGCCAAGGCGGGAGGCCGTATAAAATACGGCCATTCTGAGGTTGGTCACATATTTAACGAAGAGCACGAGATGGAACAGAATGAGATAGAATTTCTGCCTGTGCCAGTTGAAGACGCCGCCGACCAGCTGGTTATTGCCAAGTGGATACTGCGGATGATGGGGCACAAACACGGGGTTGTGGTAACATTTGCACCAAAAATTCTGGTTGGCCACGCTGGAAGCGGCCTGCATGTACATACCAAATTGATGAATAATGGCACAAATGCACTGATTAACGGTGGTGGTCTCAGCGAAACAGCACGCAAGGCCATTGCCGGTTACCTAAGACTGGCTCCGTCACTAACTGCCCTTGGAAACACTGTCCCGCTCTCATTCCTCAGACTGGTACCCCACCAGGAATCTCCTACCAATATATGCTGGGGTGACCGCAACCGCTCTGTTCTGGTGCGTGTGCCTCTAGGCTGGTTAAACGTGGGAAATATGGCAAAGGATGCCAATCCGCAGGAAACAGACGAGCCCACCGCCTTCAGCGACAGCCAAACAGTAGAATTCCGTTGCCCGGATGGATCGGCGAATATTCACCTGCTTATGGCAGGGCTAGCCGTTGCCGCCCGGCATGGGCTTGAGATGGAAAATGCCTTAGAGTTAGCCAAAAAACTTTATGTTGATGTTAATATTTTCGCTGACGAAAATAACCAAATCCAGCAGGCGCTCCCCCAATTGCCTTCTTCTTGCTGGGATTCGGCGGAATGCCTTATAAAAGACCGCCAGATATACGAGAAGGACAACGTATTCCCGCCGACTGTAATTGATGGCTTGGCAAAAATTCTGAAGTCATACAATGACAATGACCTTAGTCAGAGGTTCTACGGTAAAAATGATGAAATCCAGAAGCTGGTAGACCGATATTTGCATTTTGCATAAACCAGACTGTTAATCCTTGCCTGATGTTTGTTTAAAAACGTATAAAAAGGGTGCGGCTTAAGCCGCACCCTTTAGTTTAATTAAATACCCCGCAACTTAAACTGTTTAAATTTTATTGAGGGAATACGACTAGCCAAACTCCAGTCCCCGTGTGTTTCTGACCGTAGCCAACCCTCCCCCGTCTCCACCAGAAACACGGACGAGCCGCTAGGTTCATGACTTAATGGCTCTTTTAGGATATGAATCTTAGATTCTTTCTTTGAAACTGCCACCTGAAAGATAGGCCTGAAGGGTGGCTTGGCTTTAACTGCTATTACCGAGCGATGCTCTTTCACATCCACATAGACCGCATCCAGCATGGTAAGTAAAAGCTTTCTCTGCTCTGACAAGTTGGCTTTACTCCAAAGTTCAGGCAGGTTAAGAATAAGATTCCCGGCTTTTTGAGCCGCGTCGTAGTCAGGTACTACCAGTGATTCCAGACTGAGTTCCAAGAGTTTCTTCTGCCTTGAGTATTCTTCTTCCGGTATAAGGCCATCCATGAATACTCTAGCCATACGATGGAGTTTGGTTATGGTCAGATCTCTTTCTTTTTTGACCCGATCTACTTCATCTTTGAGACTTATTATAGATAATACTTCCTCAAGCCATCTTGGTCCTAGCTCTATGGCTGAGACCAGTTCCCTTACCTGTTTATCTATAACTTGGCAGGCTATTGTACCGCCATGACCCGGACATTCCTGAATGCTTCTTGAGGCTTTATGCTCTCTGTAATAGCTGTTGCCACTCTTATAGGTCTGGGCCCACATGGGCATTCCGCAATGTGAACATCTTACCAACCCTTTAAGCAGGTATTCCCTTTTCATTCTTCTCCCAACAGGATTCATAACCGAAGGGTATGCTCCCGTTGTGTTTGCCTTCATACGCTCTCTGGTCTAGTCCTTTCCTGAGCATCCAGTGAATAACCCTCTACTTGCGAAGCTGAAGATACCCTGACATAGGCAACTGCTCTCTTGCACTCAGTCATTTTGATAATCCCTTCGGGATGCAACTGATAAGGCCACTTCGGCTAAGGCATTTAGAAATTCTTTTATCATTAACTGGTCCACCCCGGTCTGGTATGAAGTGGCGGAGAGTGTATACGCATCGTGTATACATGTCAACACCACCGGGGATAATTCTCCGGTTTTTTCGATTCGGCTTTCCTGATCTTCGTTTCTGTATTTATCCATATTTAATAACATCCGGGATTTAACCCCGGGTACTTATCTCACCCGGCCTGAAACCTGCCTTAATGCCCGTACAAGCTTGCTCTCGGACATATTAATACCACACCTGTATCAATCCATAGCTTTCGCTGACACGATACTGTTCTCCAATTTTTGCAGTACCTGCTTTACATATTCTTGATGGCTGATAAAACCTCTGAAGTGTCTGCCATCCCTTGAGCAAACAAACATAATCAAAGGTTTACCGGATTTCCGGCCAGTGGCCAGCTTTACTCCTAAACCTTGGCTACAAACAGGGCATTTAATTGATTCATTTACCATATTCGCACTCCTTTCTTAAATACGATTGACATAATAGATATAGAGCCTGTCCTCTTAGAGTGGGATTATCACTTTTATTCTCTCTGGCAGAGGGTAGAAAACAGGTTATAGCTTTCTCCACTACTATTTTTTGATTATCCGTTAACTGGAACTTGAGATGACTTAGTTTAGTCAGCCTGGATTGCTGCCAGTTTTGAAGTTGCCGGCTTATATCCTCCTGTCCAATTGAAGCCAGAGATGTTAAATTCCCTGAGGTCTCAGGCAATATCAAAAGCACTTCTTCCTGTTTTATTTGGGATAAAACCTCCCTCAGTAACTGTGCCCGCAGTCCAAGGTCATCTACACCATGAATATGGTTTAAGGCCTGGGTTAAAAGCCTGGCTTCAGCATCATTCAGTTCAAGTACTATGCAGGGAACGGTTTCTATACCAAGTTCAGCCAGTACCTTTAGTCTCTGGTTGCCGGATAAGACTTCAAAATATCCGTCTTGGGGTCTGACGACCAGATTTTCAACCAGCCCATACCTTGTGATGCCTTGTTTTAACTTCCCAAGCATCTTTTCATCCAGTTGGTTCGGATTCCAGGCTGCTTCTCTGAGCATCTCTAGGGATAAATTTGTGACTTCCATTGTTTACCTCCTTGGCAGGGTAGGGTAATACCGCTGATTTCAGATATTCCCGGGAACGGCTGCCCAGACAATTATTCAAAGAACGCCCGTGCCGGAGATGCCCATCCCCCAAATCATATAAAGGCATAGCCGATGATAGGCCGGTATAAAGCCAGCCGGTAGCCTGATATATAATTCCCAAGTGTCCGGCTGACGGGTCACTGTATGACACCAGAAACTTTAAATCTGTATGGCGCTTTAAATATCTGAATAACACTCCCAAAACCCTGGATTCAGCGTTTTTTGGCAGGTCATCCGACAACCAGAATCTGGTAAGAGTCAAACAATCTATAGCCTTGGCCTTATCCACCAATCGATAGGCCAAGGCTGGACCGGCCCCAAAGGTAACAGCACCCGATAGCCGGTTATCAAGCATGACCCCGAAGCAGAGCATGGTACCGGCCGGGAATGAATGGAGATAGTGCTCTCTCTCCAGAATCTGAGCAGCCGCTATCCATGGGATAGGGCAAACCAGAAGGTTATGGAGCGCCGCACTGGGATTCAAACCCGCTCCTGTATCCCGGCAGGATACCATGCTACTTATCACACCCGCGGCGCATTTTGAATCCATATTTATCATCTCACCCCTATGAATACAACTTTATTGAATACGACTTTCTTTGAGATATCCGGTATCAAAACTGTCTATTGGTCATAGTCTTCATCCTGTTCTTCAATCTCTTGATCCTCTGTACAGTTGGCAATGTCTCTGGCCTGAGACAGAAGGGCGCGATAGAGAGAGTCACCAATCAATACCTCATCTGCCCTGACATCCAGCCTGTAGAGTTCTTTTAACAATTGATTTAAAGTCTTCATTTAACCATCCCTTTCATGTAATATAACTCTGTCATTACCTTTTGATGGATTTGATTATATACGCCCATTTTTTTCTCATTCGTACATGGTTTAACCAATGCTATGCCAAAAATATGACAGTTTTTACCAGGATAAACCTAATAAATAAGAATCATCATTTGGGGGCTTGACATGAATAGAGCTCAAACAATCAAATTCTGAAAAGAAATTGGAAATACAACATTTGTTACTGAGCCTGTTTCCAAGTTTAGTAAAATAAAAGGATATCCGAGTAAACGCACCTTAGCACGTTATGTTCAAGCTAACACAGCTTTTGAGGGAATAAATAATATAAATGATGATCAAGCTTTTGATGAGATAACAACTAAAATAGGCTGGAATGTTAAATTCCTTAAAAAATTATACGTATGGTGGGCATTTGAATTTAAAAAAACGAGTCAAAGTATATCTGAACTGCCAAATCAGACTTTTTATATATCTTCTTCAACCGAAATTCAACATCATTGGGACAACCTTGAGTCTTTTGGTAAGAAATTCAGGGACAATATATTATTTCCAGATTTTATAAAAG
Organism: Dehalococcoides sp.; assembly: GCF_041654235.1. Taxonomy (NCBI): domain Bacteria; kingdom Bacillati; phylum Chloroflexota; class Dehalococcoidia; order Dehalococcoidales; family Dehalococcoidaceae; genus Dehalococcoides; species Dehalococcoides sp. Next base: position 5,420 of record NZ_JBAZDW010000046.1, read on the forward strand.
CTTCAAAACTAAATTTAAATATTGATGGCATTACACAAGATCATCTAGCCAATAAAAACCCTCTAGAGATACTTTATTGGGGCACTGACTTTTCTACAATAACTAATAATCCACTTTTTCCGTATTTAAAGAAGCATCTAGTTTGAAATGCTTGCTGGGATAAACTGAATGAGTTGGCGATGAAATATTTTATTTTTCTAAATGCTGCAATAAAGGCACGCAAAGCAATATATGGAATATTCGATAACGCTTTCCCCACCCAGATCCCCTCGTCCACAAAAGAAATCCTTTCAGATTCAATTCTCACAGATATTGATCAACAGGCAAGCGGAACTTCCGGAATCGATTTTAACTACAATATCACACAGGAAAAAGTTGGCTGGAGTTTACAGCTTGGAGCATGGCATATCAATACCTGCGGTGAAAGACTAATACTCGAACTAATTATTGAAACCCATAAGGCCTTGCACCAAACACTTTTTTATATAGATGAAATAAGAGCTTTGATAAATGTTGATAAAGAATTAAAGCTGAAAGAAATTGAATTTCGACAATCCCTGCTTCCTGATGACCTGTTACGTAAATTTATCAGAAACAGTCATTGTGAATTATGTAGTTGAACACTTGTTTGATAATTTCAGTACCATATCAATCAAGTTTGCGATGATAAGTCAACAGACAATACCAATCGATTCTACTGGAATTCAATATCATACTTCTTTAAGCAAAATGTTTCATTCGAAAACATACAAAATACGAACGTGTTTCTGATAAAATACTATATTTTTATAACACTTCTTTACTGCAAATTATGGCGTTGATTTCTGCGACTTGACCCAATTCATCAAGTCTTCTTTAATGAAAACCCGCTTACTTCCCAGCTTATATGAGGGTAATCCCTTTTTAATCAGATTATAAATTGTCTGATGACTTATGCCCAAGAATTCCTGGGCTTCTGAAAAAGACAAAAATCCGCATTCAATCTTTGTTTCTGACTTCTCAATTTTCTTTCTGGCTATTGTAACACTCCATTTATTTATGGAATATTACAGTCTCGGCTTGTTTTAGGCACGTATTAATTGTTATAGATTGTTATCGATACTATTGCGTTTATGTTATATCATCTCCTAAGTCAGATTAAGGGAGATTATAATGCGAAAATCACTTATTTTATCGCTGGTATCTTTTCTTATAGTTTTTTCACTATGTATTTCAGGGTGTGATCAAAACGGCTTATATTCATCCCCCGGAGGGAATCTCAATATCTTTAGTCAACCCCCAATAACCAAATGCATGAGTTTAGCTGACAAGACAATTACAGTCCAGGCAAATTCTTATTACCGCCAGCAGTTTTCCATATTTTCTGTTATGCAAAATACCCAAGTCATCAGCTCTTTTTATGCCTCAGGTGGTGCAGGCAATGATATCAGGTTACTGATACTTGATAATACTGCCTTTGTAAACTGGTCAAATGGTCACTCGGTTTCTTCCTACTATGATTCCGGCAAACTGACTACTCTTTCATTTAATCTTAATCTTCCAACTGGTACCTACTATCTGGTTCTGGATAATACCTTCTCTATTATTTCTTCCAAACAGGTTAAAGTCCAAGTGGGTCTGGAATGGCAAGAATATCAATAACAATCACAGGAGAATTAGTATGAAACTCGGATTTAGTCTTACAATAATTGGGTTGATACTATTCGCAACCTCTTATTCAGCTTCCGGTATGGATCTAAGTGAATTCGGCTTGCGAATAGGTCCGCTTGAATACCATATCCTGCAGTGGATAATGATATTGGGCGGGGGGCTTTTTATCTTGGGTCTTGTCAGGATAATGGCTAAATCTATTGAACGTAATAATAGCAAAATCAAATAGAAGATGTGCTTTAGACCTGTGTATACTTGCCCTATACTTGGTATAACCACGGTAGAGAGAAAGCATCTACCTCCAATCCCTTGAGGCAGGCACTTTTGCTTCTAAGCTGAGTGCTTCTACCCTTTGAATCACGATATTGCAAGCGCCATCTTTTCGGGAAAGATAACCGCTTGCTACCAGAAAAGTCTGCTTGAAGGTAAGCTCATTCTGCCGGTAAGTGTCGGGGAATGCCATGCAGTGTATATGACCGAGTTCATCTTCAAGGGTGATAAATACTACCTTTCCGCGGAGGCGCTGGCGGCGGATAACCAATCCGGCAGTAGTAAGTAATCCCCGTCTTTCAGATTTTCTATACCCCGGTTGGTACAAATGCCTTTACCTAATTTTTGCCTTAAGCTAGCCATTATATGCCCATTAGGATAGAGTCCAAGAGTTGAGTACACTTCCATCATCTTATCCCAATTACAAGGCGCTGAAAGGCGGGCAATATCCTGTTCCACCGGCAATGACACGGTAAGCTGGCAATTTACCGGCCGGTAACGCAGAAACTACACAGCATATTGCCTGAGTCAATGCCTCAACTTTGGTTCACCCCCACATGCGTGGGGAATACGTTTCCTTTGGTTGGTTTAACCTTCCTTTATGACAAACGGGGTGAAATCCCCTTCTGTGCGGGGTGGTTCAATCTCTTGCTTGTGTGTATAGGTACATTCTAGCCAAAGCTCTTTTGCTTCTTTAATATTGGCTAATGCCTCTTTAATGGTTTCTCCCTGCGAAAGGCAACCAGGCAACTCGTTGATAGAAGCCACATAGCCACCTGCTGGGTCTGTTGTTAAAATAATTTGGTAGTTTAAGCCTTTATAATAAGAAGGAGGTAACCGTTTCGTTATTGCTTGCACCATTATTTAATCTCCTTTTATTTAAGGTTGAGCGTCTTTATAATCATTTTAACATATACTGATTTAACGTACTTTGCTTTTTGGGTGTCAGGATAGTCACTGATACGTTGTTGTCTTTGTGATATATCCTATGGCTACCTTTATCCGGTTCACCCCCACATGCGTGGGGAATACTGTAGCATTCGCTGAAAGCCACGCCTGGGGTGCGGTTCACCCCCACATGCGTGGGGAATACTTGCATCTATTGCGTACCGCCAGTACAGGTGCCGGTTCACCCCCACATGCGTGGGGAATACGACGCTTGGTGAGTTCTGCTGCTAAACCATGCGGTTCACCCCCACATGCGTGGGGAATACGAGAGCGGGAACTCCCCGGCGGAAAGGATGAGAAATAGAGACCGGTTCACCCCCACATGCGTGGGGAATACCTTTCAGGTTGTTTACCAATGAAATCAGATGGCGGTTCACCCCCACATGCGTGGGGAATACCCTGTAATTTATACTATACTCCTGCCAATACCCGGTTCACCCCCACATGCGTGGGGAATACGATGTGAAGTCATTCATTGAGGCCAGTTTCAACGGTTCACCCCCACATGCGTGGGGAATACGGCATCAGTAAAGACTTCTGTAACTTCCCAGCCGGTTCACCCCCACATGCGTGGGGAATACAGTTATTCATTAAGAAGATTGCGTCACATCTGCGGTTCACCCCCACATGCGTGGGGAATACGCGTGGTCTTCATCTGTCTGCCCATCCAGTAGCGGTTCACCCCCACATGCGTGGGGAATACACCAATGGTTAGAGGTGCACCCTTTTTGTATCCGGTTCACCCCCACATGCGTGGGGAATACCGAGATACGCAGGCCCACAAAGGACGTTATGACGGTTCACCCCCACATGCGTGGGGAATACGACCTTATCGTCGGAGGATTTCCTTGTCAGGCGGTTCACCCCCACATGCGTGGGGAATACATTTATTCACCCCTGCAAATCGCATCTGTGACCGGTTCACCCCCACATGCGTGGGGAATACCCTCTATACACCCTTCAACACAGATATCCCCCCGGTTCACCCCCACATGCGTGGGGAATACAAATGAGAGCGGAGTTTTAAACGGGTTAATGACGGTTCACCCCCACATGCGTGGGGAATACGCCGGGTTCGTCTTTGTCAGAGATAATGATTGCGGTTCACCCCCACATGCGTGGGGAATACTCGGTTAACCCGTGAGCAAGCCAGCTCGTAAGCGGTTCACCCCCACATGCGTGGGGAATACATGGGAATACCAAGTCTGGTCTCCCTTGGTGAAGGTTCACCCCCACATGCGTGGGGAATACTAACGTAGATTGTGAAGCGGTCTACCAGTGAGTCCGGTTCACCCCCACATGCGTGGGGAATACTTCCCAATCGTCCTTATGTTCTACCAATACATCGGTTCACCCCCACATGCGTGGGGAATACGAATGTACCCGAAACATGTTCTCGTGGTTGCCGGTTCACCCCCACATGCGTGGGGAATACTTGATTAAGATTAAAGTCTAG
>NZ_JBAZDW010000047.1:0-9200 GCF_041654235.1 Dehalococcoides sp.
ACTTAGTATTTGATTTTGAACCTGCGGGAGCATTATGAGAATTGGTCCTATAGAAATACTCTTGATAGGCGGCCTGATAGCCATAGTCTGGGCAGTCAGCAAATTCGGCAAGCTGGGTAAAAAATCAGATACCACTGAAGATGCCAAATCTAAACCGGCTCGGGTTGCCCCCAAAGCGCCTCCCCGCAGCCATACATCATACCGATTGCAATATCTGGGTATTATCGTCCTGTTCGGCGGCCTCCTTCTGGGCGGCATCAGTTTCCTGCTGGTTAAACAACTGGCATCCGGGATTGTCTTGGGTGTGGCCATTGCCGGTATCGGCCTTTTGCTGCTGTTTTTCTCCAGGCGCAAGTAAACTTTCCTCTGTTTGACACCCGCACTTCGGGTTGTTACACTCATTTTGTCTTTATTTAAGGATATTCTGTTATGTACAAAAAGATTGGCATTATATATCACCCATTAAATCCGGCTGCCTGTGACCTGGCTATTAAGCTGGCCGCCAAGCTGGATGCACTGGGAATTGAAAACTGGTCTGATTCTGCCTGGCAGGCGGATAAGCTGACTTCCAAAATGCAAAATACCCAGCTTATTTTGACTACCGGCGGTGACGGCACTATTTTACGTACCGCCCATGCCATATTGCCCCTTGAAATACCCATTCTAAGTGTAAATCTGGGTAAAGTGGGCTTTATGACCGAGCTTTCGCCTGAAGATGCCATTTCAGGGCTGGAAAAAGTACTGGCAGGTGACGGATGGATAGATGAACGCAGCCTGCTGGAAGCCGAATATTTACCCCATGACTCCGCTCAAAGCCGGCAGTTTTTCGTCATGAATGACGCCGTAGTAGCCCGCGGGCAAGTTGCCCGGGTTATCTGCGTTTCGGTAGATATAAATTCACAGCCTTTTACCACTTACAAAGCTGACGGAGCTATTGTATCCACCGCCACCGGCAGTACCGGTTATTCTTATGCCGCCGGCGGGCCTGTCCTCCAGCCAAACTCGGCAGATATTATCCTGACACCTATTCTGCCCCATTTGGGACGGGGTTACAGCCTGGTGCTCCCGTCTGACAGTACCGTAGATTTGCAGGTAAATACCTGGCATGAAGCTACTCTGAGTATAGATGGCTTTATCAATATGCAGGTATCAAGCGGAGACACTCTGCGTCTCAGGCGAAGCTCAAAGAAAGTAAAATTCATGAGGCTACGGCCGAATAATTATTTTTACAAAGAGCTTGATACCAAACTGAAAGGTAATAACGAAAGTGTATACGATAGATAAAGCCACCATTAAAGACGCCACTACTATTCACAAGCTGGTAAACAATTTTGCTGACCACGGGCAGATGCTGGCCCGCTCTCTGGCTGAAATATATGAGAACCTGCGGGACTTTTATGTAATCCGCGGTGATAACGGCGAGGTAATTGCCTGTGCCGCCCTGCATATCAGCTGGGCAGACTTGGCAGAGGTAAAATCTCTGGCGGTTTCCGAGGAACGGCATCGTCAGGGGCTTGGAGAAATGGTAGTCAAGGCTTGTCTGGAAGATGCCAAAGCCCTTCGGATACCCACCGTTTTCTGCCTGACCTATAAACCGGCTTTCTTTTTGAAATGCGGTTTCCATGAGGTGGAGAAAAATGCGCTGCCCCATAAAATATGGGGGGAATGCTACCGCTGCCCTAAATTCCCCAATTGCGATGAAACTGCCATGATGTTATCACTGGCCGAAGTAAACTCCGTATAAACTAGGAGATCCGATAATGGTTGAAAAGATTCTTTCAAGCCACTATATATACTGCGGAAATCTGGTTAAACTCCGCAAGGTTACCGTGGAATTGCCTTCGGGTAAAACTGCCCCGCGTGAACTGGTGGAGCATAACCCCTGCGTAGTGGTAGTGGCGCTTGACACAGACGGCAAACTGCTGATGGTAAAACAATACCGCCTGGCAGCTGCCCAAGACATGTTGGAGCTGGTGGCAGGCAGTATGGATAGCGGGGAAACCCCTGAGGAAAGCACCCGCCGTGAACTGCGGGAGGAAGCCGGGTATAAACCCAATACCCTTAGAAGGCTGGGCGGATTTTATTCATCACCCGGTTTTCTTACCGAATACTTGTATGTGCTGGTAGCAACAGACCTTGAATATGCACCTTTAACCGCCGAAGATACCGAAGATATAGAAGTCTTCCGCTATACCCCGGCAGAGGTAAAAGCCATGATTGCCAATCAGCAGATAACAGACTCCAAGACACTGGCCGGATTAATGCTGTATTTCAGCCAGACTTCCGGTTAACCCAGCTGTCCGCCAAGCTGGCGGCCACCTAAAAGGTGCAAATGCAGGTGCTGGACTACTTGTCCGCCCTCACGCCCGCTATTAATCACCAGCCTGTAACCGCTTTCGGCAATATCCATCTCACGGGCAAGTTTACCTGCCAGCAAAATCATTTTACCTGCCAGTTCGGTATCAGCCTCGTCCAGATCAGTCAGATTGGCAATATGCCTGCGGGGAATAATAAGTATATGCACCGGTGACTGGGGGTTTATATCTTTAAAAGCCACCAGATCTTCATCTTTATAAACTATCTGAGCAGGTATTTCCCCTTTGGCTATGGCGCAAAATAAACACCCCATATCAGGCCTCCTTAGTACCAACTACCCGGTAAAGAGATTGTCCAAGGGTAAAGGCGTTGTTCCCCTGTGAGTCAATAGCTACGATAGCCGGAAAATTTTCCACCGTGAGTGCCAATATAGCCTCAGCCCCAAGCTCAGGATAAGCAACCATCCGGCTTTCCTTGATACACTGGGAGAGGAGTGCCCCCGCCCCGCCTATGGAAATAAAATAAACCACCTTTTTATTTACAATAGCCCAGCTAACTTCGGCTGAACGGTTACCCTTACCGATAATAGCCCGTAACCCGGCATCCAGCAGTTCCGGAGTATAAGGGTCCATTCGGCTGCTGGTAGTAGGTCCTGCGGAACCTATAACTTCGCCCGGTTTGGCAGGCGAAGGCCCCATGTAGTAAATAGTTTGACCTTTTAGGTCAAATGGAAGTTGCTTGCCCTGCTTCAGGGTTTCTACCAGCCTCTTGTGGGCGGCGTCACGAGCAGTGTATATAACACCGGAAATCAGTACCCTATCTCCGGCCTGCAGTTTTTCCAGTTCAGAGGGATCAAAAGGAGAATTTAGTTTTATACTTGACATCAAAGCACCGCCTCACCATGACGGGCACTATGGCACTGCAGGTTACCGCCACCGGCAAACTGGCAATATGGGTAGGTGCAGTCTCAGCCATTACCCCCAGAGCCGTTACTCTGCCGCCTAAACCCAACGGACCTATACCCAGTTTATTCACCTGCTTGAGCACTTCTGTTTCCAGAGCCGCCACTTCGGGGTCAGTATGGGTTATGCCAAGCGGTCTAAGCAGGGCCTTCTTGGCCATGAACATGGCCTTTTCCGCCGTTGCCCCCACCCCCAACCCGATAATAATAGGCGGACAGGGACTGCCGCCGGCTTTTTCCACTGTTTCCAGCACCGCCTCTATCACCCCTTCACGCCCTACACCGGGCTTAAGCATGAAAAGGCGGCTCATATTCTCCGCACCGCTTCCTTTAGCCATGAAACTAATCTTCAGGCGGTCTCCAGGGACTATTTCAGTGTGAATAACCGCCGGGGTATTATCGTTAGTATTTATACGTTTTGAAAACGGGTGGCTGACAATGGATTTCCGCAGATAAGCCTGCTCGTAGCCCTGCCTGACACCCAGGTTTATGGCATCAGTAAAGTTACCCGTTACGTGCACTTCCTGACCCACCTCAGCAAAAACAATGGCTGTGCCGGTATCCTGACAGAGGGGTATTTTCTTTTCTTTGGCTATGCGGGCATTTTCCAGCAAACTTTGAAGTATATCCCGCCCGGCAGGAGACTCTTCGGCTTCATATGCTTTATGTAAAGCCGTTAAAATATCCTCACCCAGCTCTGTACTGATTTTTACAATCAGTTCCGCCAGAACCGCACTTATTCGGGATGCAGCTATTTCCCGCACTTATTTACCCTCTAGATACTCACTGGCCTTGACGAACAGGTCTCCGGCTTGTTTCATCTTGTAAGCGCCTTCTTTGCCTTCTTCGCGGTTTTGTTCGGTAAGCAGTTTCACATAGTGGCTGCAGGCTTGTTGATAAAGGTGCATGGCCTTTTTATATGAATCACGGGCATTTTTAACATTCTCAGCTTCGGGTTCGGGCAGGGTATCAAACCTTTCCAGAGCGGGAGGCAGGCTTTCCTCCGCCTCTTTCAAAGCGGCAATCTTTTCTTCCAGATTGCCGTTTATAACTACATCTTCAAGCTTGTAAACTGTATCATCCAGCTCGGTTTTCAGTTTTAGAAAAGCATCCAGAAATTCTTTATCTTTACTCAATGTATTGTCTCCTTTAAACTTATTAAAGTGAAAGAGAGGCTATCTGCACCTTTACCATTTCGGCAGAAGCCTGAAGGCGGGCATTTTCCTGCCCGTCCAGCGGCAGGGTGATAATTTCCTTTATACCGCCTTTGCCCAGCTTTACCGGCACACCCAGTACAATATTTCTCAGGCCATACTCTCCGTCCAGCACCGCAGCACAGTTCATAACCTTGCCGCTGCCTAGAAAAATAGCCTCTACCATGGCGGCTACTGAAGCAGACGGGGCATAAAAAGCACTGCCTGTTTTAAGGAAAGCCACAATCTCGGCACCGCCGTTAACCGCCCGTTTGGCCAGTTCATCCGCCTTTTCAGGCGAGACTAGTTCAGACAGGGGTTTACCGTTTACCAGTGTAAAGCGGGACATCACCACCATACTGCCGCCGTGTTCACCCATTACGCAAGGGCTGACAGCCGAAGGGTTTACCCCAAGCTCACGGGCTACGAAGGTAGCCAGACGCCCTCCGTCCAGCACCCCCGAAAGACCCACTACCCGCTTCCGGGGCAAACCGGAAAGTTTCCATGCCAAATAGGTCATGGTATCCACCGGATTTGAAACGACCACCAGCGTTGCTTCGGGGGAATATTTAAGGCAGTTTGAAACCACATCAGTCATAATCTTCTGGTTTATGGCCAGCAGTTCTTCACGGGTCATGCCCGGTTTGCGGGCAATGCCGGCGGTTATCACCACTATCTCCGAGCCAGCTGTTTCGGCATAGTCATTACTGCCGGTAATGGTGTGGCGAAAACCCAAAACACTAGCGGACTGGGAGATATCCAGAGCTTTGCCCTGGGGAATACCCTCCACCACGTCCAGCATGACCACATCTGCAAAGTCTTTTTCTATAAGGCGTTGGGCCAGAGTAGCACCCACATTGCCGGCACCTATTACACTAATCTTGGGCATATGTTTTCTTCCTCACCTGTTATCACTGCGGGTAAATAAGCCTACAGGTACAATACCCGTAAACCTTTAGCCGTATTTATTATTTCATTTTGGCTATTATGGCATCTGCCACCTGCGAAGTACCCACTGCCACTGTCTGTTTGTCAGGAGAAAGCATATCGTAAGTAACACTCTTGCCTTCGGCAATAACCGCCGCAATAGCATTTTCCAACTTGTCAGCAGCCTTCTCTTCCTTCAGATAGCGGAGCATAAGTACACCTGAAAGCATCATAGCCATGGGATTTACCTTGTTCAGCCCCTTGTACTTGGGGGCAGAGCCATGGGTAGGCTCAAACAGGGCGTATTCATCACCGATATTGGCACCCGGTGCAACCCCCAAACCACCCACCAGTCCGGCACACAAATCAGATAAGATGTCTCCGTACAGGTTGGGGCAGACCAGTATATCAAACTGGGTGGGGGTTTTAACCAGCTGCATAGTCATATTGTCTACAATCCGGTCTTCAAACTCTATTTCAGGGTATTCCTCCGCCACTTTGCGGCCTACAGCCAGAAACAGCCCGTCTGAATATTTCATAATATTGGCCTTGTGGACAGCAGTTACCTTTTTGCGGTTGTTATCTTTGGCATATTTAAAAGCCCAGCGGAATATGCGTTCGGTACCAAACACACTGATTGGTTTTATGCTGATACCCGAATCAGTCCGTATTTCCACCTTTTTATTTTCTTTAATAAACTCAATAAGCCTTAGGGCTTCGGCACTGCCCTTTTCAAACTCAATACCGGCATACAGGTCTTCCATGTTTTCCCGCACTATGACTATATCCACATTGTCATAACGGGAGGGAACACCGGGATAGGTCTTACAGGGGCGAAGGCAGGTATACAGATTAAGGGCTTTACGCATACCCACATTTACGCTTCTGAAGCCTGAGCCAACCGGGGTGGTTACCGGCCCTTTTATGGCAACCTTATTTTTCCTGATGGATTCAAGCACCATATCCGGCAAGGGTGTGCCATATTCAGCCACCACGTCCGCACCGGCATTTACCACTTCCCAGTTAAACTTAACACCAGTAGCTTCCAGCACCCGACGGGTAGCTTCAGATATTTCAGGACCAATCCCGTCACCGGGTATAAGGGTTACATTATGATACATCAAAATAAAACTCCTTAAACTTCGTTCAGTTTGAAATCACCGTATTTCTTTATATAGGGCATAACCCCGCCCTCATCAAGTATCTTCAGCATAGCGGGAGGTATTTTGCCAAATGTCAGCTCTGCTCCGTTGGTACGGTCATATATCTTGCCGCCATCAAGGTCTACTTCCAGTTCGTCACCTTCGGCAATTTTATCGGTATCACATATAAGTATCGGCAGACCCAGATTTATGGCGTTGCGGAAGAAAATGCGGGCTACTGACTTTGCCATTACCGCACTCACTCCAGCCATCTTGATAATCAGGGGGGCATGTTCACGGGAAGAACCCAAGCCGAAGTTATTGCCCGCCACCACAAAATCACCCGGTTTTACCCTCTGGGCAAAAGTGGGGTCAGCGTCTTCCAGCACATGCTTGGCCAGTTCCGGCAGGTTGCTCCGCAGGTGCACCAGCCTTCCGGGTGCAATATGGTCAGTGGATATACTATCACCAAACTTAAAAGCCTTGCCCTTAAGCATTACATTACCTCTCTGGGATCTGAAATTTCACCTTTGATGGCAGATGCGGCAGCAGTTGCCGCACTGGACAAATAGATAAACCCTTCGGGGTTACCCATACGGCCTTTAAAATTGCGGTTGGCAGTGGAAAGGCAAACTTCGCCGTCTCCCAGCACACCCTGATGGACGCCCAGACAGGCACCGCAACCGGGCGGCATAATATTAGCCCCGGCCTGTACCAGTATTTCTATATAACCCAGACGGATAGCTTCCAGATATATTTTTTGTGAGGCAGGCGTGACTATAAGACGGGTTTGGGGATGGCGTTTGCGGTTTTTAAATATAGCCGCCGCCACCGCCAAATCATCCAGACGCCCTCCGGTGCAGGTACCGATAAATACCTGATCCAGTTTGGTACCCTTAAGTTCACGGGCAGTAGCAGTATTATCCACGGTATGGGGTTTGGATATGGTGGGTTCAAGGGCGGTAGCATCTATTTCTATTACCCTTTCGTACACTGCATCTACATCAGCCGCCAAAGGCTGGTAGTCAGCCTCACGCCCCACCGAACACAGGTATTCAAGTGTCTGGCGGTCAGACGGGAAAAGCCCTACTTTAGCCCCGGCCTCAACCGCCATATTGGCAATAGTCAGCCTTTCGGCTACCGTCATATTGTTCACAACATTACCGGAAAACTCCAGAGCTTTATAGGTAGCCCCATCCGCCCCGATAAGTCCGATAAGATGCAAAATAAGGTCTTTTGCGTAAAGCCCATGCTTGAAACGCCCGCTGACTACCACTTTAATAGTCTCCGGCACCCGAAACCAAGTCTTGCCCAGAGCAAAAGCCACCGCAATATCAGACGAGCCCATGCCGGTAGCAAAGGCACACAAACCTCCGGCGGTAACCGTATGGGAATCTGCCCCTACAATCACATCACCCGGTCTGGCCAGCTTTTCAGCCACCAGCTGGTGGCAAACTCCCTCGCCTACATCAAAAATAAGGGCTCCGGTATCCCGGGCAAATTTGCGAAGCAGGATATGGTCTGTTGAGAGCTGTCTCTGGGGGCTGGGTGCGGCATGGTCCAGAAAAAGGGCTGTCCGTGACGGATTAGCCAGTTTGGTAAAGCCGTTGTCCCAAAATTCCCTGACAGTCAGAGGGCCGGTGGTATCCTGAACAAATGCCAAGTCCACCATGGAGACTACAATGTCTCCGGCACTGGCATCACTGCCAGATTTCAGGCTGAGTATTTTTTCTGCTAGTGTTTTCCCCATGTTTTGTTTATGCAACCTTCCTTTACAAAGGTATATTCCCATGTTTTTTGGGAGGATTTACCAGTATTTTATTCTCAAGAGAGCGCAGGGCTTTTATAATTTTGCTCCTGGTATCAGCCGGATCAATTACATCATCTATATAGCCCAGCTGAGCCGCCTGATAAGGGTTGGCAAAGTGTTCCCGATATTCTTCAAGCAATTTCTGCCTGGTTTCTTCCGGATTGGCAGATTCGGTAATAGCCTTGCGGGATACGATATTTACTGCCCCTTCCGCCCCCATAACCGCCACTTCACTGGCCGGCCAGGCATAGTTTACATCTCCCCGCAGGTGCTTACTGCTCATCACAATATAAGCACCCCCGTATGCTTTGCGGGTGATAACCGTTATCTTGGGTACGGTTGCTTCCGCATAAGCATAAATAAGTTTGGCACCATGCTTGATAATACCGCTATGCTCCTGGTCTGTACCCGGCATGAAACCCGGTACATCCACAAAGCTAACCAGCGGTATCTCAAATGCGTCACAAAAGCGGATAAAACGGGCTGCTTTGAGTGATGCATTTATATCTATAACACCGGCCATATGCGAGGGTTGCTGGGCAACAATACCCGCAGGCTGCCCGCCCATCCGCACAAAACCGACAATTATATTCTGGGCATAATTTTTGTGAACCTCAAAAAATTCTTTTTCATCAGCTACTTCGGTGATAACCTTTTTCATATCGTAAGCCCGCTTGGGATTGTCCGGTATTATATCCCTCAGATCACGGGTCTTGCGTTCCTCGTTGTCCTTGTTTTTACCCCGTGGAGGTTTCTCGCGGTTGCTCTGGGGCAAAAAACCCATCAGTTCTCTAACCTGCTCAAAACACTCTTTTTCATTTTCGCACAGGAAATGGGCTACCCCGCTTTTC
>NZ_JBAZDW010000048.1:0-9191 GCF_041654235.1 Dehalococcoides sp.
AAAAGACAATTTACTGGAGTTTTAGGACACTTAAAAAGGCTTCTTTGGGGACTTCTACTTTGCCTATTTGGCGCATTTTCTTCTTGCCTTCCTTCTGCTTATCCAGAAGTTTGCGTTTACGGGTAATATCACCGCCGTAACACTTGGCGATTACGTCTTTACGCTTGGCAGATATGTCAGCCCGTGCCACAATCTTGCTGCCGATAGCCGCCTGAAGAGTGACCTGATAAAGCTGTCTGGGTATCATTTCCTTCAGTTTTTTTACCAGTGCCTCTCCTATTTCATGGGCTTTATCCGGAGGAATAATGCGGCTGAAAGCATCTACCGGAACATCATTTACCAGCACATCTATTTTTGAAAGATTGGCATCACGATATCCAATAAATTCATAGTCCAGTGAGGCATAACCCTGAGTGCGGCTTTTCAGCTGGTCATGAAAAGTAGTGAGTATGGAACGCAATGGCATATCATAATGAAGCTGTACCCGTTGCCCAAGCTCACTCATGGCCAGTTGCCCCAGATATTCGGTATTTTTGTATACGCCGTAGTTCTCTCTGACTAAATCCATGACTGTGCCAATGTATTTTGAAGGAGTGATGATAACCACTGAAACCCACGGTTCTTCAATACGAGCAATTTCATGGGGGAGAGGCATCTCATTCGGATTTACTACGGTAAAAGCTTCACCTCCGATACGGGTGACTGTCAGGCTGACGCCGGGAGAAGTTACTACCAGTGAAAGATTAAACTCACGTTCCAATCTTTCCACTATAATATCCAGATGCAGCAGGCCTAAAAACCCGCAGCGAAAGCCGTGACCCAAAAGGGGGCTGGATTCCGGTTCGGAAGATAGTGAAGCATCATTCAGACTCAGCTTTTCCATAGCTTCACGCAGTTCGTGATAGTCATCTGTCTGGGTTGGATAAATACCTGCAAAAACCATGGCTTTGGCCGGATGATAACCGATAAGTGGCTGGATTGCACCACCGTGTTGCAGAGTAACCGTATCACCCACCCGGCATTCACCTACGGATTTAAGCCCGGTAGCTATATAGCCTACATCACCCACATCCAGCCTTAATGCGGCTACTTGGGCAGGGGCGAAATATCCCGCTTCAAGTACCCGAAATTCCGTACCTTGCCCCATAAGACGCAGGTCATCGCCCTTGTTTATATTACCGTCTGCCACCCGCAGATAGGCTACCACCCCTTTATACGGGTCATAATGGGAATCAAATATAAGCGCCCGCAGAGGCTGGTTTGCGTTTCCTTTGGGGGCAGGCACTTTGTTGACAATGGCTTCCAGCAATTCCGGTACACCCAGCCCCAGTTTGGCGCTGATTTGCAGTACGGAATCTTCATCATAACCTAGTACGCTTTTGATTTCACCCATTACCCTCGGGATATCAGCCCCCGGCAGGTCTATCTTATTGATAACCGGAATAATTTCCAGATTATATTCTATGGCCAGGTAAACATTTGCCAGAGTTTGGGCTTGGATACCCTGGGTAGCGTCTATAACGAGTATTGCCCCTTCGCAGGCAGCGATAGTCCGTGAAACTTCATAGGAGAAATCCACATGTCCGGGAGTATCTATAAGATTCAGGCGGTATTCCTGTTTGTCTTTTGAGATATACCGCAGACGGATAGCTTTGGCTTTTATGGTTATGCCACGCTCACGTTCAAGTTCCATACTATCCATGACCTGTTCGCACATTTCATCGTGGCGAAGAGTGCCTGTCATTTCTATCAGGCGGTCAGCCAGAGTGGACTTGCCATGATCTATATGGGCAATAATGCAGAAATTTCTTACACTGGATTGACTCATATCACCAACTTTTAACTTTAGGCTTATATACTACCGAATATATAAATTAGCGTATTTTAATCTTTAAGGCAAGAAACGCCAGAATACCTCGTTAGAGAGCAACCTGCCTCTGGGGGTCAGGCGGATACAGCCATCATGCTCTTCCAAAAGCCCCAATTCAACACATTCTTGAATCTGGGGATAATACATATCCATCACACACGTCCCGAAACGGGCTTCAATATCTTCAGCGCTTACACCCTTATCCAGCCTAAGCCCCAATATTATAGTTTCAGCCAGCTGATTAGCTAAATCTACATTTATATTTTCAGACGGTGCCTGCGTGGAATTATTTTGCCAGCAAAGTAAATATTCATCAAGGTCTATGGTATTGGCTGTACGCCAATTCTGAAAAAAGGAATGCCCAGCCACACCCAAACCCAGATAAGGCCTGTTTTGCCAGTAAGTAAGGTTATGATGGCTCTCATATCCCTGTTTAGCCCAGTTGGAAATCTCATAGTGATGGTAGCCGGCACTCTCCAGCATTTCTTCAGCCAGCTGATACTGGTCAGCCGCAATTTCGGAATCCATAAAGGGCAATAATCCTTTTTGCACCTGAAGATACATGGGGGTGTCTTCCTCCAGAGTGAGACCGTAAAGTGAAATGTGTTCCGGCTCAAGTTTCAGCATTTCACTCAGATTGGCTTTAAAAGAAAGCAGGGTGGAATGGGGTAAACCATAAATAAGATCAAGATTTATATTGTCAAAACCGGCGGTTCTGGCCTGTTTGTATATATGCCGTGCTTGTTGAGCGTCATGCAAACGGCCCAGCATTGTCAGCTCTGCATCTGAAAAACTTTGGATGCCCAAGCTCAAACGGTTGATGCCGAGCCCGCTTAACTGCTCAAGATAGGGCAGGCTAAGAGTACCCGGATTAGCTTCAAATGTAATCTCTGTACCGGGTAACAGATGCGATACTGTTTGTATACTACTCATGATATCTGCCACCTGCGAAGGTGATAAAAGGCTGGGCGTCCCTCCGCCAAAATAAAGGCTGTGCAAGCAAAGCCCCTCTGCCCGTAGTTTGATTTCTTTCTTAAGGCAGTTTACATAATCCGGCACACTTTCCAGTTTGTCCGGATAAGAAATAAACGAGCAGTATCCGCATTTTTTCAGGCAAAAAGGGAAATGCATATACAAAGCAAGGCTGTTTTGAGTCATGAGGATATTATATCAGGATTGGAGATGGGGTGTACTGGCAAGCTTAAATGGTATCAGAACGCCGTTATCAAGGGTATATACCCGCGTAGCTATTTCCAGAGGGAAATTCCCGTGGGTGGCGACTATCAGCCCTGTTTTACCTGCCTTAACAGGTGTCAGCAGCATCTCGATTATTTCGGCCCCTGTTTCAGGGTCTACATCACCGGTGGGTTCGTCTGCCAGTATAAGTTCAGGGTTGGTTGCCAGTGTTCGGGCAATTGCTACCCTTTGCTGTTGGCCTATACTCAATTCAGCGGGCAGGTTTTGAAGCCTGTCAGAAAGCCCCAGTTCAGACAATATCCGGTTAATTCGCTTTGATTTCTCAAGTGGCGAAAGCTTCGAATTGCGTAGGGCGATTTCCACATTTTCATATGCAGTCCACGAACCAATCAGATTGAAATTCTGGAAGATAATACCCAAACGGCTGCGGCGGAGTTCAGCCCGCTGAGAGTTGCCAAGTGAGTTTAATTCCAGCCCGTCAAAAACCACCCGCCCTGAATCCGGATTGTCCAGCCCGGAAAGTATCCAGAGAAGCACTGATTTGCCTGCGCCGCTTTTACCCCGGATAACCACCACTTCACCCGGCTCTGCCCTCAGATTTATTTCCTTTAAAACAGGTATGGACTGGGTGCCTTTTTGAAAAGAGCGGCTGATATTAATAGCTTCAAGACGGGATTTTTTCATTTTATAATCCCCTCAGGCTTTCAGCCGGACGCATGGAAGCTGCACTTAAAGCCGGAATTATCCCGGCTGCTATTCCGCCTGTCACTGCCAGCCCAAAGGCACTCAGTGTTACTATCCAATCCACTCCCAGTGTATCCTGACTGCTGATTCCGCTGATACTGGCAAAGGGTATCGTATATATAAGTACAACTCCCAGCAAAATACCTGCTACAGCTCCGATAACTGCCTGTATAACTGATTGGCTTACTATCTGCCAAAGAATAGTGCTGTCACTAAGGCCTATCGCTTTCAGGATACCGATATCCCGCCGCCGTTCCAGTACAGCAGAATATTCGGATTTCAAGGCCAAAGCAATTACACTTATCAGGAGAATCCCCGAAACCAGCCAAATGCCGTTCTCGCCTATACCCATGGCAGTAGAGGCAGGTTTTGAGCAAGCATAGGTGGAAACCAAACTGCGGTCACCCATTATTTCTTTGACCTGGTCTATAGCTTGGTAATGCACATTCGCTCCATTAGATTCCACCAATATTATGTTGGTTGCATCCGGGGGCAGTGCGGTATTAAGACGGGTATTTATAAGATTGCGAAGCTCTGTTATGGGCATATAGATGTCAGCTTTACCGGGGCGCACCCCGGCATTTATAATACCGCCCACCCTGAAACTCTGGCCGCCTATATCCACGCGGAAGCCAACCGGAAGGGTTTCGGCTAAAGCAAATGATTCCTCCAGCATTACCAGACCGGTATCAGTGGGTTTAAGGAATTCACCTGTTATAATATCCTCTGAGGAACAACAATTGGTTTTAACAGCTGTTGTATTTAAAGGATCAAACCCAGCAACCAGAGTATATGTATCGGTAATTTTGTCATAAAAGCGGAATAGTATAAAAGGCGAAGCATCTTTCACCGTATCCAGTGCAGTTATCTGGCTGACAATATCAGCCGAAAGCACTTTTGAAAGGGTATTGTTGGCTATAAAACCTTCATGAAGCGGATCTTTCAAATCTACAGCACAGGCCTCTGAATTGCACTGCGGCAAATAAGTTATGAAATGAGTACCGGTGGAATTTAGTACACTGGCGGAAGCGTCCTGAGAAAAACTGAGGACAGAAAATAAAACTATCGCAATAGCCAGTGCCAGACTGTATCCCAGCATATTGCCAATGCTGCGGGCAGGACGGCGGATAATTTCTATCCAGGCATAGTGCAAAATTTCTTTCAAGCAATTTCACCTTTTTGGTTATCTAAAAAGGTTATTTCAGAAAAGTGCTTTTGTCAACCAATTTTTATGCTGCACCAAAATGACAAGCCGGAAGTAAGGTCAAACAGGCAAATATACTTGAAACTGCCTATAAAATAAAAAGACTTATGGATAGCGAGGCTTAACTTTGAATATATAGACAAATAGCCGTCTTTACCGCAAATATCGTGTTTTCTGAAACGGTCTTGAAGAACAGCTATTGTGAGCGCCTTGACAATACTAACTACAGACGCATTTCAAAGCGACAATTTACCGGGTTTACTTATTAAAAAAGGGCTTATCTGGAAGGAACATTACGGTAATGGATATTCCACTTGGCAGCCAGAGAAGCAACATATGCCCGGCTTTCAGGTGAAACTGCACGGTTAAGCTCCGCCAAGAAACCATGAAGGAGTTCCCCGCCTGTCATACCGGGCATAGGCTCTTCGGGACCGGGAAGATTGACATACACAATCTCGGTCATTATTTTCTGGTATTCAATTGCTACACCCATGTCGCACCTCTTTTACCCCCTTGTCGGGATAAGTGCAAGGGGGATATTAACGCCCGCTGTTATTGCGGTAATGAATATTCCATTTGGCGGCTAATGTGCTTACGAAAGCCCTCGTTTCAGCCGAAGGAGCCCTGTTAAGTTCAGCCAAAAAACCATGGAGGAGTTCCCCGCCGGTCATGCCTGGTTGAGGTTCTTCAGGCCCTGGCAGGTTCACATACACTATTTCGGTCATTTGCTTCTGATAATCAATTGCAGTTCCCACGCAGCACCTCTTTCTAAATTTGTTATGGAGCGGGTGACGGGATTCGAACCCGCGACGTCTTACTTGGGAAGCAAGCACTCTACCGCTGAGTTACACCCGCAAGTTTTGAGGCTATTTTAGAGCAATTTGGCTGAATAGTAAAGGGCTTGGCAGCTTTCCGGACAAACCATGAGTACAAATAATGGCATTTGTATCACTCAAATATCCTAACCGAAAATCTGTATAAAACTACCCGTTATGCCAAGACTAAGTTTGCCTGATTAAGTGCATTATTTCTTTTATGCTGGGGGTTTTGCCATACATAAGCAAAAACACCCTGAATAATTTGGCGGCCAGTCCGAAAAACAGCCATATAGTAAGACTTAAAAGAATAGCCGCCAGAATAATTTCCCATACAGGTATACCTGTACCCATACGCATAATAATAGTAAGGGGTGAGGTAAGCGGGAAAAGTGAAAGCACTTTATTCAGGAGATTGTCTCCTCCGTTTAAGATAAACGGCATAAGGTAAAAGGGGAAAGCGGCAGACATGGTAACAATAACCGATAGCTGCTGTCCGTCACGCACATTAGGGGTTATGGCACCGATAGCCGCCATAAGAATGGAGTACAGGAAGTAACCAAGTATAAAGAAAACCAGACAGACTACTATCATATCCGCCTGTATAGACAAAGCACCCAGTATATCACCAAAGGTTTTAGTGGCAAATTTGACCAGCCCCCACGCACAAACCAGCCAGAAGGCAACCTGAATCAGTCCTGCCAAACCCAAGCCGACTATTTTGCCCGTCATAAGTTCACGGGTAGTGACAGAGGAAAGCAGTACCTCCATAATACGGTTTTCTTTTTCCTCGCTCAGACCTTGCAGTAAATAACCTGAGGCAGTAAATATAGCTAAAAGCAAAAGTATGCCGAACAAGTATGAAACAATATAATTGGGAATTCCGCCCTGACCGGGTGCCGGTTGACCGGACTCATCTATAACGGTATTTATCAGAGCAAACGGGTTTTGTACCCGGCTAAGAATATCAGCATCCACCTTTCCGCCCAAAAGATTGGAGGTAAGAAAGCTGGATATAGCATAAGAAGTATCCCCGCCGGGGGAGATTTCAGCTTTCAGGGTAAAACGCTGAATTATACCCGTATTTATATAATCCGCAGGTATAATAAGAAATTCGTCCAGCTCACCGCTTAGCATATTATCAACAGCTGTCTGCGAGTCAGCAAAAGGAATCAACACAACACCGGGTTGTTCTTGGTAACCACTGAAAACCCCCACCTGATCCACATACCCTATTTGCAGAGGTTCGTTGGTATCAGGTTTTGCGTTTATGTTCTGCACTACCATACCCACCAGAATACCCAGCAAACCCAGCACCGGCAAAGCCAGTGAAGTTATCAAAAAGCCTTTGCGTTTTAAGGTTGACATAAATTCGTGCTTTAAAACAATACGGTATTTAGACATTTTTCTTACCTGCAATGCTGATAAAAATATCATTTAAAGTAGGGGTAGCTATTTCAAAGCGGTGTATAACCAGCCCGCTTTTAACCAGTTGCACCAGCACATCTTGGGCAGTAGTGCTCCCGTTTAATATAATATGGGCTTTGCCGTTTGCCGCTTTGGTATCACTGACGTTAGATAGGGGAGGAAACTCGCCTTCATAATCTACCTCAAGCGTATTGCTGCGATAGCGGTTTTTAATATCAAGCAGATTGCCGTACAGCACCTGCTGGCCTTTGTTGAGCATGCAAATACGGTCACACATTTCCTCTACTTCATTCATACGGTGAGTAGAAAGGATAAGTGATTTGTTTTGGCTACGCAGTTCCAGCATCAGGTCTTTTACCAGTTGGACATTTACCGGATCCAGCCCGTTAAAAGGCTCGTCTATTATCATTAGAACTGGGTCATGGATAATGGTGGAGACCAGCTGTACCAGTTGCCCCATGCCATGCGAAAGCTGTTCCACCTTTTTTTCGGCATGGGCTGAAAGACCCACTTTTTCCAATAACTCCATAGCTCTGGTTCTGGCAACGACAGGGTTCATGCCTTTAAGACTGGCCAGATATACCAGAGAATCTATGATTTTCTGTTTGCGGTAAAGACCCCGTTCTTCAGGCAGATAACCGATATGATTCTGGGCATCAGCATTCATTTGCTCACCCAGTATAAGCACTTTCCCGCTGTCAGGCTTGATAATATCCATCATCATGCGCAGAGTTGTAGTTTTGCCTGCCCCGTTAGGTCCAATCAGCCCCATAATCTGCCCTTGCTCAAGGCTAAGGGATAGATTATCTACTATAACGTTGCGTCCATATATTTTGGATATGCCGTGTGTTTCTACTACGTACATCAGTTTACTCCCCGGTATATGCAGACACTTAGTCTGTATTAAATAATTTCTTCTACCAGTTTACCAGTTATTACCGAAGCCGGTTGTTCGTTAAGTATATCTGACAAACGGTCAGCAAATGCATCTTCCATCTTCACCATCAGCCAGCCCATTTTGGTCCGTAAAAGCGAATATCCGCCTTTCAGTTTTTTACCCTGAAGGTTTATAACCAAATGCCCTGTATCATAAGACTCAGCCAGTGTTTTACCCTCCTTCAGGTTGCCAAAAGTGCCTTTGTCCCACACTATCACTTTGCCCGCACCATATTCCCCTTCGGGTATTACCCCTTCAAAAGATGCGTACTGCATAGGGTGGTCTTCGGTAGCAACCGCCAATCGTTTCTCTTTGGGATTGGCAGAAGGTCCTTTGGGAATAGCCCATGATTTTAATACCCCATCAATTTCCAATCTGAAATCATAATGCAGATGGCTGGCAAGATGTTTTTGAATAACAAATACGGGCTTGTCAGAGGGTACGCTTTTTACTCCTGATGGTTCGGCAGTTTGAGCAAAATTACGCTTGCGATTATATTCTTCCAGAGGGTTGGACGGCATAGCAGTTTACTCCCCCGATGTGCCTGTTGTTGTATAATATAACGGTCTCGGCTATAAAGTCCAGATACTTAAGGTTATATGGAGAAATATATGAATACAGCTTGTATTTCCCTAAATGATATACAAAATAACCTGCGCACTTGTTTCATGGGCAGGGAAATAATATATTTGCCGGAAACCGCATCTACCCAGATAGTAGCTATGGAGATGGCCCGCAAGGGTGCGGGTGACGGTACTGTAATAATAACTGAAAGGCAGACTGATGGACATGGCAGGCTGAAAAGACTATGGGTATCGCCTCAGGGTAATATATATATGTCGTTTATACTGCGTCCCAGTCAGACTGAGATTTCACGCCTGATAATGGCCGCTTCACTGGCAATCAGCTTCGCTATACAAGATACCACCGGCATAATGACCGAGCTGAAATGGCCGAATGATATCCTGATAAACGGCAAGAAAGTTTGCGGCATGC
>NZ_JBAZDW010000049.1:0-9160 GCF_041654235.1 Dehalococcoides sp.
GGAATGCCGGCGGCTTCAATTTTCCTCTTTATGCCTTGCTCAATAGGGGAGAGGATTGTCCAATTATCACTGGAGTCAAACCGGCTGGTCGCGCTGTTTCGCTCAATGTAAACGCTCAAATTATTCAAGCAATCATCCTTGACCACACACGCTTCGGTTTGGCCTTTGTTCATGCCTTTCTCAAAAATCATAATACTAACATCCACTGTTGCTGAATCAAAGATTTTTTGCCCTGCAAAATCTATCAAACGCAGTGGATTGGTTTTGGTGGCGAAGAAGTCACGAATCGCCTCACCATAACCAGCGCGTATCCATTTATTGGAAGTGATGAATGACAAAACTCCGCCATCAGCAAGAAGAGCGTATCCTCGCTCAAAAAAAAGGCAATAAATATCACCCATGCGTGCAAAGGATTGGTACTGCATCTTTTTTAAACGATCAGCCTCTTGTTGCATAGATTGAAGCTGGATATACGGCGGATTGGCTATCACCACATCAAACCCGCCCTTCTCATGAAAAACTTCCGAGAAGTAGACTTCAAAGTCAAAGGTTTCGTTATTATTCGTGAGCTTCTTGATTAGCTGGTCAATTTGCTTCCGGAACTCCTGCTTCTTCTTGGCGTTCGTTTCATTGAAGTAGAGTGGCTTCAATTTCTCCAGATCATTGAATAACTCAACATTGAATAAATTCTTCTCTACACCTAACAAAGAATTACCGCAGACTATCTTATAGTCCAGGTTAGGCAAAGGCTGAATTTGTTTGATGTCTTCTTCCTCTACAACCAAAGAAAGCCAGAGACGGAGCTTGGCTATCTCAACAGCGCCGGGGTCAATATCCACACCGTATAAGCAATTCTGAATAGCATGCCGCTTGAAGTTGTAATTCGTTCTCCCCGTTTTGTCCGGTAGGTAAGTGGTAAGAGTGTTTCTGGTACGGACGATTTCCGTCATTAAGCCAACTGGGAATGCTCCGGAACCGATGGCCGGGTCGCATACCCTGATGCGGACAAGCTGGTCATCTATCAGCTTGGCATTCCGGCGGATACTTTCTGGAAGTTTATAAGAATACCGCTCCGTTTCTTTGCCATAAGCCTCAACCCTGGTATCATGCTCAATCGCCAGTTCCCCTATACGAACAAAGGCTTCTAGGTCTTCCCGGGGTACAATCGCCCGGTAGCCCGGCGATTTCAGAGTGCCCTGTTCGGGGCCCGGCTTGTCGAATAGCTTTCCTTGTGGAGGAGGTGTTGCCACTAATGGCACATCAGCGGTATTGAGGGCAGTATCCACATAGTTGATGAGACTCTCCTGACACATGTAGTGGACGATTTCACGCGGGGTATAGTAAGTCCCTTTTGATTTGCGGTCTTTTACTTCAAGCAGGTTTTCAAATACTTTACCCAGCATCTCGGGGTCAACGGCTACCTCTTTATCCAGAGGTTCATCTTCCTTAACGGTGAAGTTGTACCGGTCAAAGACATCAAGGATTCCGGTGCCAATGTCTCCCTCCTTTGTTTCCTCATTGTTAGAAAAGAGCTTGTTGGGAAGGAGGATATCGGTATGTACCCAATCGTAGTTATTGATTGGGTCAAACAAGCCACCGTTGAGGAACGGAATCTTGCAGTTGAAACGGCTATAGAAGTCATCAGTTCTCTCTGCGGCTAGGGCTTCGTAAAAGAGCGGTTCCAGGAGATCATTGAAAAAGTTACCATAGGAAGCGATTTTCTTTTCATATAAGCGCCGTAGAAAATCCTTTGGGCCAGTTCCCCAGTCCGCATCCCGACCAACTCCAAACCATCCCTTCTTCTGCAAGAAATAGAGGAATACAATTTGGCCCAGGAGCTTCTTGGCGAAATTAACAGGGTCTATACTCTTCGCTGCGAAATCTTCTCGTGCCTTCGTATTTTGTCTTGTCACACCTTCCAGGGCTTCTTCGACATCATGGAAGAGCTCACGGTACTTAGTGAAGAACTCCCTGGTGACAATTTCAATGTTGAAGGCTTTCTCAAAGTCGGATAACAGCGGCTTTCTTTGATCATCTTGCAAGATAGGGAGTAATTGTACCTGGGCGGTATGGCTGCTCTCATTCTCCCCAACAAGGAAAGAATACCGGCGTGCAGGGGTAAGTTCGGTCTCCACTTTGACCCTACCGCTTGATAACTGTGCGATATTGTAGTCCATACGGACCAAGGAGAAACGCCAGTTTGCCGGGTTTGGAGAGACAAAAGCCACTAGAGCAGCCGTTCTTTGCTTATCCTCCAAATATCTGGCGACAAAGTTCCTCTGCCTCGTGCGAGCCCGTTCTAGAGAAGTCTCTTTTTTAAGATTAACAATAAGGACATCAATTTCATCCTCTGATTTGCTTTGAGCATCGGACTTCCCGATGCGTTCGATAGAATCTATATAGGGTTGAAAAGCACCGGCATTTGGTAAGCGGTTCCCAGCCCAAAGGAAATTACCGGATACATCTAAGTTTTTGAATAAATTTTTGCTCAGCTTGATGAAACGCCCTTTATCAAAGGGACTCTCAAGGGTGTCCTTTACAATTTTGATGGCCGTATTTCTATCCATTATTACCCACCAAGTATTCAGATAATATTACTTCGCGTGGTCCCGCAGTCTGGGCACTGCTCTCAGCTATAGTATCCTTAAAGAAAGCGGCAGGCACGTTAGTCTTGAGTATGCCCAAGATTATTAGAGGATCGATTTGCCCTGCTAGCGCTTTAACGAGCGTCTTAGTAGTCTGCTTCGGTAGGGCACCTTCTTCTAGTAAGCAAGTCAGTTCCTGTACATATATCTCATCATCTTCCGTGTAAGATAAACAATGTTTCACTTGCTTCGATTTAAGTACTTTGAGCACGAAGCTGGCGCTATCCCGCCCTCCTTTGAGACCAAGTTCCGGCACATCCACTTCGGTTGTTGATTCCCTAAAAGCCTGTTTATTCTTGTCTAATAAAACGAAATACTCGGCAGGGATATTCTCACGAATTGTATCCACCGGTGTGTCCAGAATCTGCGCGGCAGCCATGAAATCAAGTTCCCCGGGAGAGTCTTTGCGAGTGAGGTAGAATTTCTGAAGCTTCCCCTTGCGGAAGTAGGTGAGCAGAGCGTTACCATGGTGCTCGTCACGACGACCTGTACGGGCCTTCTTCGGCAACCTTTTGATGTGATCAAACAAAGTGGGGTCATTATCTCGAATGTCGCGAATTACCTGAAGGTACTTCAGTTCACTTTCCTCGGCGCCATCCTCGCCGGTTATTGTCTTCTTTGAGGTGAGCCGGTTGAACAGGTCATGAGACTTTATTTCTTCACCATCCGTAAGTAGCCTGGCATCGGCTCCGAGCATCTCGATAAAAGCCTGTATCTTGTACTCGGCGGCTTCTTTGAGCTTTATTTGGTCGTTTGACTGTGTGGTGGGGAAGAAGTTGAATGTGTAAATCTTATCGAACTTGGTGTCAACACGGTTGATACGGCCCACTCTTTGCATCATACGGGTGGGGTTCCAGGGAATGTCATAGTTAACAACAACATTGGACCGGTGCAGGTTGACACCTTCGGATAGGACCTCCGTTGTTACTAGAATCCGATAATCATTCCGAGGGTGCTTGGAGCGAGCGTCAAAATTGGCTGTAACCTGTTCGCGTATAGGAGCTCCAGATGCCCCCGAATAGGTGAGCACTTGTCCCGGGAATCCCTTATCGATGTTTTCAGCAATATATTCCGCAGTCTCACGAGATTCAGTAAAAACAATGAGCTTGTTCTTCTTGAGAATCTGGTTTGCCTTGAGGAGTTCTATGAACTCCAACAGCTTGGGGTCACGTTTGAGAGAAGTCCACATTTGAGATATTTCAAGAAGCACATTGAGGTCGGCTTCAAGCAGATTGCGGTACTTGGGATCGAAGTCGATAGCTTTGTAGCCCTTGGCCTTGTCTTCATCCAGCAATTGCTGCACAGCCTGGTCATCGTCATCATCCAATAGCTCAAATAGCTTTGTCGAGTATTTCTTGCTGACATAGACGTTGCCTTTATCGAACTCCCGAAGGAATTCAGCATAGGATTTAACGAAGCGGTCAACGGTCTTTTTGAAAGCAAAGAAACTGCTTTCAAGCCTTTTGACCAGAAGAATTTTCATGAACTTCCTCATGTTCTTTTGAGCGAGGTCTTCAGCCTGGGTAACGGGGCCTCGGTAAAATAACATAGGGGTGTAGCGCGCATATTCGAAGTGCCGAGTAATCAAGTCTATAGTTCGCGTGAAAACCTTGTCTTCATTTGCATTTAGCTGATAAAGGAGGGCTTCAGGGTCCGCTACTTCCGGAAACTTCAGCTTTTGGCGCTCCAGGTCTTTGGCGAAATACCTAACGATTTCGGCACGGGTGCGGCGTACCATCAAATACTTCAATACCCGTTCTCGGATTAGCTCCGAATTATCTTTTACGGTCTCAATATATTCTTGATAGTCCTGCTGCCGGTCGAGGTTGGTTAACTTCTTCTCGAGGCTATTAAAGAAGCCCTCCAGATTGGGCACATTAGGGATGGTGCTCTTTCTGGCTTTCTGGAATAGCTTAATCTGACTCAGAATGTCTCTCGGTGAATTGTTCAAGGGAGTGGCGCTGACCAGAATAACACGCTTCCCGCGGCATATCTGGGCCAGCTTCTCATAGGTGATATTCATTTCGGAGCGAAACCGGTGAGCTTCATCTATGAAAACATTCTTGTAGTTGCCGAGGTCTTCACTGGCCAGGTCATCGAGCTTGCCTACTGAAACAAATCTTGTGCCAGGCACGCGAAAATCAAAAAAGACGTTTGGCCAAGACCCAGGAACGTTTTCATTCAGTAGGGCTGGCGGTGCAATTACCAGATTCCGTCCGTCAAGCTGGTTGGCCAGCATTGCTGAGATGTACGTCTTACCCAGACCAACGACATCAGAAATGAAGACTCCGCCATATTCTTCCAGCTTGCTCTTGGCATCTTTAACGGCTTCCGACTGATATTCGAGATTCAGAAAATCTTCCGGCAAATAGGCTTTCTCTATGCTCTGTTTATCGAGATTGATTTTCTCCTTGAAATATTCGTAGAGGAACTTTAGATATAACTCGTACGGGTCGACTTTGCTGAGCCACGTTCGTTTCGTTATGGTCTCGACGTATTTGTCACTAACGTCTACCGCGCTAGCCCAGAGTTCGTTGAACTTAGCCAGGACGAATTCGTAATCTGACCTGTCCTTCAGTTCTACATTGAATTCGAGGTTCTCAGCCAGACCGGCCTGGGTGAGATTACTTGAGCCGGTAATTACTCGACCGACGTCCTTGTCGTCCTTTGGGAAAGTCATTATGTACAACTTGGCATGGATGTTGCCAGACGGATACGCTTTGATTTCAACTTTGCCTTTCTGAATCCATTCGACGAGTTTGTTAGCACCATCCTCTACGTTAGAATTATCTTCGGAAATCTCCATTTCTCGAGCGACTGTTTCACCAAGTCTCTGTTTTGCTTCCGCGTGGGAAAATTCAAAAAGGTCCATCTTTGAATTAGCTTCCTGAATTACATCGAGAGTGTTTCGATCGGTACTAATCCCGATCAGAATTCTGATTTTCTCAGTGCCATTCAAAGACTTGAGTAAGGTGTAGAATCCGCTTGTAAAAAAATAACCAACGAGTACGTCGAAGAATCTTGTACCGCCAAGCAGTACTTTGAAGCGCTCCCGGAGGTTGTTCTCGCCTTCGTTGGTGATAAATGTGGTATCAGTGCTCATCCACTAATCTCCCGTCATAATACTACCCCCTCCCATCAGCCACCCCAATTCACCCCGTTTTCATGCCTGCCTCACCTTTGTTTCTTTCACCCAGCCAAAGGTCAATTGTTTCTTTTCTGAAACGCCAATGCCGACCGATTTTTTGGGATGGGATCTTGCCTTCACGCACGAGTTTGTAAATAGTCGATCTAGGGATTTTTAGGTAATCAGATAACTCGTCAACGGTTAAGATAGCCCCGGGATTATTCTCAGCCATTGTCCTTCTCCGAGTGTTGTCTCATGGGTGTAATTTACTAATTATTGATAGTTGTTGTCAAGTGTTGCAGTTTGAAGTTAAAAAAAGGGACCTGGATTTTTACCCAGGTCCCTTAATAGAAACCGAGTGTTTTAAAATTCAAACAGTGCTGGTTGTTCTGCTTCTCTCTTGAACACCTCCTCTTCTTTCCGTTGCCTCCTCTCCACCCGCCCGGCTTCTTGCCTTGCCGTCGTGCGCCGGTTGTAGAGCCATTCCTTGAGCCGACCCAGCTCGGCCATTTGCTGGGCGTTGAGCGAGTCTACCCGGATGTCTTCGGGCAGCTCGCTCTTTTGCCAGCGTCTATATGTCTTGCCGGCTACATAGATGTAAATTTGGCTCCAATCGCCGTTCATCGGCACAGTCAGCGAGGCTGTGTTAAGGTAGGCACAAGCTTCGGCATCGGTGCCGGTCGGCTGCTCACCCTTCGTTTCCTTCATGTTTTCGATTAGCCGTTCCATGACGATCGCATTTTTCAGCCATTCGGGAAGATCGTCTCCCCATCCGCCCGGGTAGACAATGATAGGGTCAGTCAAGGTGCCTACCAGGTTACCTATCATCAAGTCAATGTTTTTGGACACAATAACACCCTCCTTTCTCCTGTTTCCAGGCATAGTGACGCTTGATACTGAGTCAGTTGGTTTAAGATTGAACCGGAATATCGAAGGCTTGCTTGATAGCCATCTCTATTCCCGACCGATGCTTCTCGTCGGGCGGGTTCCGCCAGCCAACAATGTCACCGGGGAAGTCGTCTATGGCCACCGCGGCCCATATCTCAAAGGCATCATGGACCACGAACCAACTCCCCGATGTGGCGGTGGGTATGCGGGTGACAGTGAACTTATTCCCATCCACTTCGATTATTTCCTGCTCGACAACAACATCTTTAGGCATAGTTATCCCTCCTTTCCGGGCATAGTAAGCCCTATGAATTTGAGCGTTGGAATGTAGCCCGGTCACTTAGTCATCGCGGCCAAGTACCAGGGTTAATGACTAATACTCGTCAGGAAAAAGAATCGTCGTGGCGCTCCGGTCAGCCTCGGTAATTATCCAGATGGTAGCTATCCCGTTCTTGGGAAATCGATCATCGTTGTAGGCCGACAGCAGTCGGGTACCTTGCTTGAGCGCTTGGTCATTGGTCTGCTTATCTTCGTCATCCACGTCTCCCCAATCGCACTCAACATGGCGATTGAGAGACTTCTGGATGAACCGGGCAAAGCCGGGATTCTGGCAGGCAAGGTCGTAACCCCCCCTTGAAACGACAATCTGGCCGGTAGGGAAAGACGGGTTGATTACATGTATGGTATCTATGGGTATCACCTCCTCTTTGGGGCATAGTTACCCCTTCAATAACTGGGATTTTGTTTTAATCCTTGAACCTGGTTATATGCAGGCAGGCATAGTGTGACCTGAAGTTATCTATCGGGCTTTGCCAGAAGCCGTTGCGGAAGTCCAGCAGGTAGTGCCAGTAGCCCTGGTAGTCCTGCTCACGCACAGTTACCAGGTAGTCGGTGAATATCCTGACGGCTGCCGATTTGCTTCCCCAGAGTACGATGACGCTGGGAATATAGGTCTGGTCGCTTTTAAGCCTGCTGGGATGCCATTCCAACTGAAGCCTGGTAAGTTTCAGGTTATCCAGCCAGAAGTGCCGTCCGCCGGCATCATAAGAGCCAATGTAGATGTCCTTCCCTTCCAGCTCTTCCAGTATCTCTATGAGACGCTTTATGGCTTCCTGCCGTTTCTTACGGAGTGGTATCTGGATAGCCTTCCGTCCCAGTTTCACCGTTGTAGTCGGCTCCGGTTCAGCAAGCTTCACTCCACCAAATAAGTCCATTTGACCTGTTACCATGTTCTTTACTCCTTTCCTTTCCGAATTTTGGGCATAGTAACCCCTTCGGTCCCTGCATAACCGGTGCCGTTATCCCACCAGGCTGAGTTGTTTACCGTTATCGAGTTTCTGCTTTTCAGCCTCTACCGTTCCACTTGGGATAGACTCACGGACTGAGCTTATCGCTGCACGGACATTCCCCGGATAGGGCTGCTGGTTCCAGGACAATACCCCGCCGGTAACCCGCTCGATTTCGCCAATGAGACGGGACAGGTGCTGGTCGATATATCCTGGAAGGTTCGGAATTTCCCTAGCTTCCACAGCTACCAGTTTTGCCTGTTCCAATGGCTCAATGGCTTGATTGACGTATTCCTCGACCATATCCATTGCCTCATTGACCATCAGCGCATTCCACTTGATAGGCACAGTTTCACCTCCTTTATTTCAGTTCTTAGGCATAGTAACCCCTGTAAGCTGTTTCTCTTTTTTGATTCTTTCGGCTCTGGCTACTGACAAATAATCGGGACACATGGTAGAGCACGGACTGCGCCCTTTAAGACAGTCCCGACAAAACCAGTAGCACTTACGCCGGTTCGGGCGCCGGTAAAACATCTATTCCTCCCTGATTTCTGCCATTTGCCTGTCCGCTTCAGCTATGGCTATCTCCGCCGTAGCTTTAGCGGCGTTCCAGGTGGCGACTACCTTGTTCCCACGCTTCAAGTAAAGGAAATCTTCATCATCATCCAGGTAGAATCCCGCCTGCCTGTGTTCCGGCTTGAGAATCCGGTTCAGGGCTTCGCTTCGTATAGACATATCGACCCTCCTTTCTTGCCCTTTTAGCCAAAAAAAAGGGTATCCGTTCCCACGCATTGGGGAAACGAATACCCCTTAAAAAAGCAAAAAAGCGGGGTCTCCCCCGCTTTCCTGCGTTGGCTGTTTTCTGAGTTCAAGCGTTCAGTTCAGGCTTATGCTACGGCGACTGGTTCTTTTGCCTTGCGTTTCGCCTTATGCTTCGGCTTTTCGGCTTTGGTATTGGCAATAGCTTCAGCTTCGGCTACCGCATTGGCTTTCTCGGCTTCCTCAACCTCGGATTGCTCACCCTCGATGGGTTCGCTTTCCTCGGCGGTCTCGGCTTCTGGCTCGGTGGGCTGGCTGGCTTCTACCTTGACTGGTTCGGCGGTCTGTGCCTCACCTTTCGGCGTCTGGCTTTCACCCGCAAACATCGGCATTACCACAAGCTCATAGTCGGGACTGGTAAAGAGCATTGGCGACTTACTGTCTACCAACTTAAG
>NZ_JBAZDW010000050.1:0-8888 GCF_041654235.1 Dehalococcoides sp.
AAGAAAGCAGTCCAAAATCTGGAACGCCAGATGTCCCGGGGTGAGGCGGAAGAGCTGCTTTCCAAAGCTGAAGATTACAAAGGGGTCAAACTGCTGGTCAGCCGTATGACCTCGGTCAATGCTGATGCCCTGCGTGAGACGGCTGATTTTCTGCGGGACAAACTGGGCAGCGGGGTAATAGTGCTGGGTACGGTTACCGAAGATAAGCCGTTCTTCCTGTGCATGGTAACCCCTGATCTGATTGCCAAAGGATATCATGCGGGCAATATAGTCAAAAAACTTTCCCAGATAGCCGGCGGCGGCGGTGGCGGCAAGCCGAATATGGCTCAGGGCGGCGGGCGTGACAAGTCCAAACTGGACGAAGCTCTTCAGGCTGTAAAGGGAATGATATAAAGAACCGTTTTGGAGGGGTAAAATAGGCCGTATACTGGCGCTGGACGTGGGTGACAAGTGGATAGGGGCGGCTTTGAGCGACCCCTTAAGGATACTGGCTTCCCCTTTGGTTATACTTCGGCGTGACGATGATACCAAGACACTGGAAAATATTGAAAGTCTGGTCAAAACCCATCAGCCTGATCTGCTTATTATTGGTCTGCCTATATCTCTAAATGGTACTATCGGCCCGCAGGCGGAGAAGGTTAAAAGTTTCAGTGAACTACTTTCAAGGCATTTAGATATAGAAATTATTTACCGGGATGAACGCTTTTCTACCGACGAAGCCCGCCGCAAAATGAATGACAGCGGTAAGAATAATAAAACCGTCCGGGATGATGCAGCAGCGGCAGCGGTTATTCTGCAGGACTATCTGGACGAAACCAATCCGCCTTGTTGCCAGCCTTAAATATCACAGGAGCATAATCTTTTGGATAAATCTTTCATATTAAACAAAACCAGTTCCCGAAGTTTGGCCCGCCGCGGTCAGCTTTTTACGGCCCATGGCAAAGTTGAAACACCTGTTTTCTGCCCGGTCGGCAGTCAGGCTGCGGTTAAAACCCTTACCCCCGAAGACCTAAAATCCGTAAATATAAATATGATACTCTCCAACACCTATCACCTGTACCTTCGCCCCGGCATACCTATCATCAAAGAGATGGGTGGCCTGCACAAATTTATGAACTGGGACGAGGTTATCCTGACTGATAGCGGTGGATACCAGATATTTTCGCTGGCCAATTTGCGCAAGCTGGATGAGGGCGGGGTTAGTTTCCGTTCCCATATAGACGGCAGTACCCGCTATATTACCCCTGAAGATGCGGTCAGCTTCCAGCAGGACCTGGGGTCTGATATTGCCATGGTGCTGGACGAATGCCCCCATTCCGAAGCCTCTGAGAATGAGGTTTTGGCGGCTATGGAACGCACCCATCAGTGGGCAAAACGCTGTCTTGCTGCCCATACCCTAAAAAGCCAGCACCTTTTTGCTATTGTTCAGGGCGGGCTTTCCCCCGAGCTGAGGCGGCAGTCAGCCGAGTATCTGGCTTCACTGGATTTCCCCGGTTATGCGCTGGGAGGACTTTCACTGGGTGAACCAAAGGATATTACATTTGAAACCGTCCGCCATACCCTGCGTTTTCTGCCCGAAAACAAGCCCCGCTACCTGATGGGAGTGGGTGCGCCCGAAGACCTGCTGGAAGGGGTAAGCTGCGGGGTGGATATATTTGACTGCGTATTGCCAACCAGAGTGGCCCGCAACGGGGCTTTTTTCAGCCGTTTGGGCAGGCTTAATATCCGCAATGCCGCTTTTGCCACTCAGAAAGGGCCTATTGACCCGGAGTGTAACTGCTATACCTGCCGCAACTATTCAGCGGCCTACCTGCACCACCTGTTCCGATGTGAAGAAATACTGGCCTACCGGCTGGCTACCATACATAATATAGCCTTCCTGAGCAACCTTATGCAGGAAATACGCACCTCCATAGAAAAAGACTGTTTTGAAGAATTTAAAGCAGATTTTCTGTCCCGCTACCAGCCTACCAACGAAGCTATCCGTATTGAGCAGAAACAGAAGTGGCTCTTTGGCAGGAATGGTGAATCCCCTTCCTAGTTATCACCTGACGAATGTCTGGCGGCTGAAGGTAAAAGACCGGAAGTAAGCAGGGGGCTGTTTTAAAGGCTATGTCTTCTGTTATGATGTGTTTATGATAACAACATTTGACCTTTCTACCCGTATTATATTCGGGGTGGGCAGTATAAGCAGCCTGAATCACGAAGCCTCACTGCTGGGCAGGCATGCTTTGCTGGTCACGGGGAAAGGTGCAGTACGCCGTTTAGGCATACTGGAGAGGGCCTTGTTCCTGCTTAAAGAGGCCTGTATACAAACCACTCTGTTTGACCATGTAGAGCCGAATCCCCGTTCATCTACAGTAGATGAGGGTATTAAACTGGCCAGAGCAAAAGGGGTAGACCTGATTATTGCTCTGGGGGGCGGAAGCGCCATGGATGCCGCCAAGGCAATTGCCTTCGGGCTAGCTTGTAACGGACCTGTTTGGGACTATATACAGCAGGAAGAATACCCTGAGGGTGATTTATTACCCCTTATAATGATACCTACAGTTGCTGCCAGCGGCTCTGAAGCTAATGGGAATGCAGTCATCTCCAACTGGGAAAAGCATGAGAAAAGGGTTATTTCCGACAACCGCCTTCAGCCTAAAGTGTCTTTGGTAGACCCCTTGCTGACACTCAGCCTGCCTCCCCGCCAGACAGCTCAGGGCGGAGTGGATATTTTCTGCCATATAGCAGAGCCTTATCTGACCGCCGCAGACACCTCTCCTTTGCGGGATGGAATGGCCGAGCTGGCCATGCGGCTGGTGGTGGAGTATTTGCCCAAAGCTGTTCAAACCCCCCATGACCTTCAGTCCCGTACCCAGCTCAGCTGGCTTTCAACTATTGCCTGTTCCCAGTTTATGTCACTGGGAGGCAAGAGCGGCAATATGACTATGCACGGCTTGGAGCATGCCTTAAGCGGTTACTATGATATTGCCCACGCTGATGGTCTGGCCGCCCTTCTACCGGCTTACATGCGAAACCTTTACCCGGTGCGCCGCCATCGGATAGAAATGCTGGGGGAAAAAGTATTCGGGCAGACAGACGGGATTTTGGCAGTAGAAAACTGGCTCAAAAAAAATAATATGAATTTCAGCCTAAAAGACCTTGGGGTTGCTGAAGCTAAAATTGAAGAAATAGCGGCTGCGGCAATCGTAATGTCCCCTTGGGTAAAAAACCACCCCGGCGTCCTTGACAAGAGGGTAGCCACAAGTCTATACTCTACTGCTTTTAATTAAGCACCTTTAAATAGCTTAAAAATCTGAAAAAATCTCCAAGGTTTTTCCCGCTGAACGTGGGGTCGCCCTTGACAGCGGTTGAAGCAATGGGATATAATACCCTTCGCCTCTGAATGAGGCAGAGAGATAAATGATAACAGTAGCCACATAAAAATTCGTTTAAGGTGAATCCAAGCTCGCGGCTTGGTAATGTTACCAAGCCGCTTTATATTTGTTACGCACTTTAAAAACTGAATACTACGGGTTAATATCAATTCCGAAGCAGGTCAAGCAGGTAAGGGCACATGGTGGATGCCTTGGTATCAAGAGCCGATGAAGGACGTGGTAAGACTGCGATAAGCCTCGGTCAGCTGCCTAACAAGCTAAGCCGGGGATTTCCGAATGGGGCAACCCGCTCAGGCAAAACCTGAGTACTCCCAGCTCAACACATAGGCTGGGTAGAGGTAAGTGGGGGAAGTGAAACATCTCAGTACCCCGAGGAAAAGAAATTATTCTCCTAGTAGCGGCGAGCGAACGGGGATGAGCCTAAACCTTGTAATCTTAGTGGTTCTGTAACCTATGTTTACAAGGGGTTGTAAGAAGAATTTGGTTTGTGCAGAGCAAACCGAGAAGTTACAAACCTAACCCTATTAGAAGGTCCCTGGAACGGGCAACCACAGAGGGTGAGAGTCCCGTAAATTAAAGGGTATAGGCTTCTGATTCTTTCTTAAGTACCACGAGACTCGTGGAATCTCGTGGGAATCCGCCGTGACCACATGGCAAGGCTAAATACTCTTGATGACCGATAGTGAACTAGTACCGTGAGGGAAAGGTGAAAAGCACCCCGAGAGGGGAGTGAAATAGAACTGAAACCGTGTGCCTACAAGCAGTCAGAGGAGCGTAAGCTCTGATGGCGTGACTATTGAAGAATTATCCGACGAGTTACTAAGTGCAGCTGGTTAAGCAATTAAGTTGCGCAGCCGAAGCGAAAGCGAGTCTGAATAGGGCGTTTTAGTTGCACTGAGTAGACCCGAAGCCGGGTGATCTATCCATGGCCAGGGTGAAGTGAAGGTAATACTTCGCGGAGGCCCGAACCAGTCAACGTGGCAAAGTTGTTGGATGAGCTGTGGATAGCGGTTATATGCCAAACGAACCCGGGGATAGCTGGTTCTCCTCGAAATGCATTTAGGTGCAGCCTCAGGTGTTCATTAATGGAGGTAGTGCACTGGATAGACTAGGTGGGAGAGATCCTGTCAACTCTAACCAAACATCGAATGCCATTAATCAAAGCCTGGGAGTGAGACTATGGGGGCTAAGCTCCGTAGTCAAAAGGGAAACAGCCCAGACCATCAGCTAAGGTCCCTAAGCGCAGGCTAAGTGGGAAAGGAAGTAGCATTGCCTAGACATCCAGTAGGTTGGCTTAGAAGCAGCCATCCTTTAAAGAGTGCGTAATAGCTCACTGGTTGAGTGGTGTTGCGCCGACAATCCAACGGGGCTTAAGCCTGTCACCGAAGCTATGGATCTACCTATATGGTAGATGGTAGAGGAGCGTTCCCTCGGCAGTGAAGCAGGAGTGTAAACAACTGTGGAGCTTAGGGAAGTGAGAATGTCGGAATGAGTAGCGCAAGGCGTGTGAGAAACACGCCCACCGTAAACCTAAGGTTTCCTACGCAAGGTTAATCCGCGTAGGGTTAGTCGGACCTAAGCCGAGGCCGAAAGGCGTAGAGCGATGGACAGCAGGTTATTATTCCTGCACCACCGTTGTGGAGGTAAAGGGGGGACACAGGAGGATAGATTAGGCATGCCCATTGGACATGGCGTGTCGCTAAACCCTAGACGTTTCAGGATAGGCAAATCCGTCTTGGAGTTAAGTTGAAGTTTGGTGGAAGGTGCGGAGAGATCCAAGCCAATCTGGTTGAGTCCAAGCTGTCGAGAAAAGCCTCGTTACTGTTGAAGCAATGGTGCCCGTACCGCAAACCGACACTGGTAGGTGGGGGTAAATGTCCCAAGGTGATCGAGATAACCCTCGTTAAGGAACTCGGCAATTTAGCCCCGTAACTTCGGGAGAAGGGGTGCCCTCGCGAGAGGGTTACAATAAAGTGGCTCGAGTGACTGTTTAACAAAGACACAGGTCTCTGCAAAAGCGAAAGCTGAAGTATAGGGGCTGACACCTGCCCAGTGCTGGAAGGTTAAGGGGAGGAGTTAGGGTAACCGAAGCTCTGAACCGAAGCCCCAGTGAACGGCGGCCGTAACTATAACGGTCCTAAGGTAGCGAAATCCCTTGTCGGGTAAGTTCCGACCCGCACGAAAGGTATAACAACTTGAGCGCTGTCTTAACGAGGGACTCGGTGAAATTGAATTACCCGTGAAGATGCGGGTTTCCCGCGACTGGACAAAAAGACCCCGTGGAGCTTTACTATAACTTGCCATTGAGTCTGGGTTTATCATGTGTAGGATAGGTGGGAGGCTGAGAAGCCAGGGCGCTAGCCTTGGTGGAGCCAACGTTGAAATACCACTCTTGATGGATCTAGCCTCTAACTCTAGAACAAGCTAGTGGACAGTGGCTGGTGGATAGTTTGACTGGGGCGGTCGCCTCCTAAATTGTAACGGAGGCGCCCAAAGGTTCCCTCAGGGTGGATGGAAATCACCCTAAGAGTGCATTGGCATAAGGGAGCTTGACTGCGAGACATACAAGTCGAGCAGGGACGAAAGTCGGGCAAAGTGATCCTACGGCACCGAGTGGAAGGGCCGTGGCTTATCGGATAAAAGCTACCCCGGGGATAACAGGCTTATCTTGCCCAAGAGTTCACATCGACGGCAAGGTTTGGCACCTCTATGTCGGCTCGTCGCATCCTGGGGCTGGAGTAGGTCCCAAGGGTCCGGCTGTTCGCCGGTTAAAGCGGCACGCGAGCTGGGTTCAGACCGTCGTGAGACAGGTCGGTCTCTATCCGTCGTGGGCGTCTGGAGATTTGCGAGGGTCTTTCCATAGTACGAGAGGACCTGGAAGGACAGACCAATGGTGTGTCAGTTGTTCTGCCAAGGGCATTGCTGAGTAGCCAAGTCTGGTTTGGATAAGCGCTGAAAGCATCTAAGTGCGAAGCCGGCCTCAAGATTAGATCTCCCATCCCGGGCAACCGGGGGTAAGACCGCAGGTAGACTACCTGCTTGATAGGCTGCGTGTGTAAGTACCGTAAGGTATTAAGCTTAGCAGTACTAATGGTCGAGGGCTTGACCTGTTTCTGAATTGATATAAACCCATGTATTCAGTTAATATAGTGTAAACAAATATCGCTTGGATCAAAGTTAACAAGTGAATTACTAATGTGCATCCGCTCCCCTGGTGGTTAGAGCGGGGTGGTACCACCCGTTCCCGTCCCGAACACGGTCGTGAAACGCCCCAGCGCAGACGATACTTAGGAGGCAACTCCTTGTGGAAAATATGCCACTGCCCGGGGAGCTTTGCTTTTTCATTCACTTGAAAGCAGAGCTCCATTTTCCCTCTGATATTTAATTAAAAACAAGGCCCGTTAAGGGTCTTTTTTTATTTCAAAGCTAATGCCCCCTATTTGCCTTTACACTTTCTTTTTGGCTGAGCTATAATAAGAGTACTAACCGAGTGAAAGTAAAAAAATTATGTCTAGCAGATTTGATAAATTTTCCGAAAGAGCGCGCCGGGTTCTTACCTATGCACAGGAAGAAGCCCAGAGCCTTAACCATAACTACATCGGCACTGAGCATATACTGCTGGGGCTGGTGAGAGAAGAAGAAGGCGTGGCCGCCCGGGTGCTGGTGAATATGGACGTAAACCTGGCCAAGGTACGTTCGGCTGTTGAATTTATACTGGGACGGGGTGAACACCCTGCCACCTCTGAAACCGGTCTTACCTCCAGAGCCAAAAAGGTAATCGAGCTGGGTATTGATGAAGCCAGAAATCTGGGCCATAACTACATTGGCACTGAGCATTTGCTTTTAGGCCTTCTGCGTGAAGGTGAAGGAGCGGCTGCCGGTGTGCTTGAGAGTTTTGGGGTTACAGTTGAAAAGGTGCGCACCGAAGTAGGGCGTATCCTGAATCAGGGTTTAAACAAACCTAAAACCAGCCGGACAGCCCCCAGCCGAACCCCCCAGCTGGACCAGTTAGGTTTTGACCTGACGGCCGCAGCCAAGGCTGGTAAGCTTGACCCGGTTATCGGGCGTTCCAAAGAAATAGAACGGGTAGTCCAGATTCTTTCCCGCCGTACCAAAAATAACCCTGCTCTTATAGGCGAACCTGGCGTAGGAAAAACCTCCATTGTGGAGGGGCTGGCCCAGCGCATTGTTTCGGGTGACGTACCGGAAACTCTGGAACAGAAGCATATAATCTCACTGGACGTGGCCTCACTGGTGGCCGGTACCAAATACCGGGGTGAATTTGAGGAACGGCTTAAGAAGGTTATTGAAGAGATTAAAAATGCAGGAAACATAATCCTGTTTATAGACGAATTCCACACCATGGTGGGAGCCGGTGCTGCCGAGGGGGCAGTAGATGCCGCCAATATCCTCAAGCCTTCACTGGCCAGAGGTGAGGTGCAGGTTATCGGTGCGACCACTCTGGATGATTTCCGTAAGTATGTTGAGCGTGATGCCGCACTTGAGAGACGCTTCCAGCCGGTACTGGTTGAAGAACCGGCCATAGAAGATACACTGAGCATTCTCAGGGGTATAAAAGAACGCTATGAGGAGCATCATAAGCTTATCATCAGCGATGAAGCTATTATCGCTGCTGCCAATATGGCTGCCAGATATATACCTGACCGCTTTTTGCCGGACAAGGCTATAGATTTGGTTGACGAAGCTGCATCACGGGTGCGGATAAAGAAACGCACCAAGCCGGTCTCTTTGAAAGAGATGAAAGCTATAGAAGACAGCTACCGCCGGGATAAAGAAGCCGCTCTGGCTACCCAGCAGTACGACTATGCTTCCGAACTCCGCGAGCGTGAGCTTCAGATAGCTGAAAAGATACGCCGCATGGAAGATGAATGGCAGACCGAACAGGCTATGGACAAGCCGGTGGTGGGCGAAGAAGATATTGCTCAGGTAGTCAGTATGTGGACAGGTGTCCCTCTGGTACAGCTTACCGGTGACGAAACCGAACGCCTTCTCCATATGGAAGATGCTTTGCACGAGCGGATTATCGGCCAGGAAGAGGCTATTGTTACCATATCCAAGGCTGTCAGGCGGGCACGGGCCGGTCTTAAAGATCCCCGTCACCCCATTGGCAACTTTGTTTTCCTTGGACCTACCGGCGTGGGTAAAACCGAATTGGCACGGGCGCTTGCCCAGTTTATGTTCGGTTCGGAAGACTCTTTGGTTCGGCTGGATATGTCCGAATTTATGGAAAAATTCGCTGTATCCCGTCTGGTGGGTGCACCCCCCGGATATGTGGGCTATGATGAGGGCGGCCAGCTGACGGAAGCTGTTCGCCGCAAGTCATATTGCCTGATACTGCTGGACGAAATAGAAAAAGCTCATCCTGACGTTTTTAATATTCTCCTTCAGATATTTGATGATGGCCACCTGACAGATGCCAAGGGCAGGCGGGTGGACTTCAGGAATACCATTATCATCATGACCTCAAACATTGGGGCTGAACTT
>NZ_JBAZDW010000051.1:0-8834 GCF_041654235.1 Dehalococcoides sp.
CGATTGGGACGACATCTACTGCAAGATATACGGCGGCTCACCGGGTGTTCCCCAGACCTTGTTCGGGTATGAGCAAGCCCTGCTAATTGTGGGCAAAGACCCGACCATCACTGAGTTCACTATTGCTGATTTCGCCAAGGTTTAGAAGGAGAAAACCGTGCTTGATATAGCCCTGGCGCCAATGGCGCTCGAGACGAAAGAGTTCAGCGTCGGAGACAAGGTCCGGGTGACGGTCTCCTTCAAGTACGCCATTGGTGTAAACACTACAGTGAAGCTACTGGCTGGTCCTTACTATACCAACCTCTTCGGCAAGCACCTGGTGGACACGTGCGTGGGCCAAACTGATGTGCCGCTGGCGGCCTCATCGAATCCAACGCAGGGAACGGCAACCGTAGATTTTGTCCTGATTGCCAAATCCCTGGGCGGTATTGATAACGGCACCTACGGGCTGAGGGTGTGGATCGAGGATACCAACGCCATCGCCGAGCAGGATAATGTCCTGATTGTTTCCGGCAATTCTAGCGGCGGGGATATGTTTAGCTCGATGATGCCGATGATCATGATGTTGATGATGATGGGGATGATCATGCCGATGACCCAGCAAATGGGTGAGGGAACGGAAGAGGAGTGAAAGCCTATCTTGAACCGGAAGAAATTGAGAGGCTGGAGCAAGCCGCGGAATACCTCCGGGACCGGCTGCTCATCCGTCTGCTGTTTCACCTCGGCTGCCGTGTCTCGGAAGCGCTGGGAATCAAGGTCAGCGACATCGATTTCAAGCAGGGACTGGTCACCATCCAGCACCTGAAACAGCGGATTAAGTTGTCATGTCCCCACTGTGCCGCAAGGCTTGGCCGGTCGCACCGATTCTGTCCGGCCTGTGGCAAAGAGGTTGAAAAGGCTGTTGCCGAAGAAAAAGAGCACCGCAAGTTTCGGGTTCTACCACTCGATGACGTCACTCTGGGTATGCTCAAGGAATACATCAAGCGTGGCGGCGCCGACTCCAGGAAAGGCGGCCAACTGCTATTCGACCTGACCAGACACAGGGCCTGGCAGATAGTCAAGGATTGTGCTGATAAAGCGTCTCTTCCCGGGCTGATTAACCCGGAAAGCGGCAAAGTCCACAGCGTCAGCCCTCACAAGCTGCGGGACGCCTTCGCGGTCCATGCGGTAAAGCTGGACGATTCGGGGGACGGCTTGAGGCTGCTGCAAGAGCACCTGGGGCATCAAAGCATCGTCACAACCATGAAGTATCGCAAGGTTTCCGGGGAAGAGCAGAAGGAGTGGTACGACAGGCTGTGGCAAGGAGGCAAGCAAGATGGGCAAGTACGCCAATCATGAAGAGTTCGGCATCAATGCTCCCATAAACTACAGGGAAGACTCCACCAGCGAGTCTTTCCTTAAGGGAATGTCTTCGATTGCCCCGCCCGGGATGAAGCCCAGGCAATCACGAGGGAACAAGTTCGAAGAGAAAACTGATTTCAAGGCTTCCGCCCGCTGGCACAAGAACTTCGACCTGGCCATGTTCGGCGGTTCGGATATCGGCACTACCGATTTCGAGTCCCGGCAGATGAGCTTGGAGAAGAAAGTCAACGGCGTGAAGCGAATACCGGGGAGGCAATAATGTCAGGACAGGTTAAAGTAACGATTGGAGAAAAAGAGTGGCTGGTTGCCCTGGCCAGCAACTATTGGGATCAGGTCCAGGGTCTGGGCGGCATTTCTGGAATGGATCCCGAAACCGGAATGCTCTTTGATATGGGCTTCGGTCAAATCATCAATGTGACTACCGAGCCGATGCTTTTCCCTCTGGATATCGCTTTCTTCTCGGATGCGATGGAAATAACAGAGGTTTATCATAACGTCCAGCCGGGATTCCTGGTCACCTCGACATCGCTAGCCCGGTACTTTCTTGAAGTAAATGCCGGCGAGCTTGATGGTATTAACAGCGGCAGCCAGGCCTCATTCCTATTGCTGGTCTCTGAAAGCCCCGTAGAAGCCTCCGACTGGGTCACCCCTATGGTTTCCTTCATGAGCTTCACTTTGATGGGTTTTTTCCTAGTAGGTATCGTCGGGGACTTCACCAAGTCAATGTTCGGAGAACCCGACCGAAAATATCTCCTGTCCGAGCCGAAAAAGAGTAAGTGTACTTTCTGCCAGGGTTCGCGGGAACAGTGCGATGTCTGTGAGAAAATATCGCCGCGGGACTATAACCTGTTGAGCTGGATGGGATCCCCGGTACCGGATTACAGCTTTGCCGTTGAGTCGGAGACGAAAGAACGCAAGATTGACGAAGTTCTGAAAAGACTCAAGGAAGGTGTTGACGGTATCCAGCAAAGCGATAAATTCCGTGAGTTCCTGCTCACTATGTCCAAGTTCCACAACTACAGCATCGGCAACCTGATACTGATAATGCTGCAGAAGCCGGATGCTACCCGGGTCGCCGGTTTCAGCACCTGGAAAGACTTGTACCGGTGGGTCAAGAAGGGCGAAAAAGGCATTGCTATCCTGGCGCCATGCATGCCGCCGAAGCAAAAGAAGCTCGCACCGTCGGTGGATGTTGAAACAAGGAGTGAGGGTGAAAAACCGGAGGAGGAAAACGAAATCCGCCCGGTCTTTTTCAAGGTCGTTCATGTTTTCGATGTCAGCCAGACCGAAGGCAAGCCGCTCCCTGAGTTTGAAGTACCGTCTCTCACCGGCGAGGCGAATGAAGAGCTATTCAGCAAAGTGAAATACCTGGTTGAGGCGCAGGGAGTCGAGGTTAGCTTTGAATCGC
Source organism: Dehalococcoides sp. (assembly GCF_041654235.1). Classification (NCBI taxonomy): domain Bacteria; kingdom Bacillati; phylum Chloroflexota; class Dehalococcoidia; order Dehalococcoidales; family Dehalococcoidaceae; genus Dehalococcoides; species Dehalococcoides sp. The sequence continues at coordinate 2,771 of NZ_JBAZDW010000051.1, forward strand.
GACCTGACCAGGACCCGGATATCAAGGGTTTCTATTCCGGAAAGATCATCTGGGTCAGGCCGGAAGAATCACGCGCTCAGCAGCTCAAGACGCTGCTTCATGAGGTGGCTCATTATTATTCCGAGGGGGTTTTCAGAATACCTCGTGCTGATGCCGAGACTATTGCTGAAAGCGTAGCTTTTACCATCGGTGCTCATTTCGGCTTCGATACCGGCACTCGCTCATTCCCGTATGTCGCTTTGTGGGCTAAGGATAAGAAAGTCCTGGAAGCGAACCTTGCTGCCATACGAAAGGTCGCCGGTAAGATTATCGATGCCATTGAACAAACTGCCAACAAGATGGCAGGAGTAGCATAACCCATGACAATGCGACTAGCGCCAAGCAGGGGTGGCTTCCTCCGGCCGTTTGGATGTGGCTGGTTTATTCGTGAGTATCTTCTCGGTAATGGTCCGGAAGGCTCTAAGAGCATAGACCCGAAGCGAGGTGCTCCCCAGGCTGACATCAACTTTGAGTACAAGGAAGCTCTGGCCCGAGCTACTGCTCGGGAACGGGCGGAAAGAATCATCAGCAACATGGTAGTCAAAGGCGCTGACGTCACCGAAGATGAAGCGGAGAAAATCTACCAGCGTGAGCTTAAAAGAGTGTCCCGGAAGTTTACCCACATGCGTTACCACTCTTTCCTGATGTACTTTGGGGTACTGAAGCGGCTGGGATGGGTGGAAGTCACCGACCGGACCGAGCCGTCTGCCATCCAGGACAACTATCCTTCAGCTCCGGAGCGGGTGTACTACCGCCTTACCAAAGAAGGGATAGAAGCCGGCGAAGAGCCCTGGTCAAATCCCCTGTTTACGCTGTATCCAGAAATTGGCGCCAGCCACATCAAAAAGCCGGATTAGCTATATCCTCCATCAAACCAACGTCTTGCCGTGTTCGCCAAATCCAAAATTCTCCCTGATTGTAACTCAAACCGCTTCCCTGAGTGCGTCCAGATTTGCAGATGTAATACCCTCTAAGTTGCGTGAAATTTTTTCTATATCCCAATCCCACCATCTGATTTGTAATAACGCTTTTACAGTTTCGGGAGCAAAGCGCTGCTTTATTGGCTTCGATGGGTTGCCGCCAACTATCGTATACGGGGCAACATCTGCTCCAACCACAGATCGCGCTGCGATGATGGCTCCATCTCCTATCTTTATTCCCGGCATGATCAGCGATTCGTATCCTATCCAAACATCATTGCCAATGATGGTATCGCCTTTATAAGGAAGGTCGCTTATCTGTGGAGTCACCCGTTCCCATCCGTTGCCAAAAATACTAAAAGGGTATGTCGAGATGGCTGAAAGCTTATGATTGGCTCCATTCATAATGAACTTAACGTCTCGCGCAATCGCGCAAAATTTACCAATAATCAACTTGTCACCCATAAACGGATATAGATACAAAACGTTACGTTCGAAGTTCTCCGAGTCAACGGGATCATCATAATAGGTATAGTCCCCAATAATAATCTGCGGATTAGCAACGGTATTTTTAATAAAGCAGACTTGTGGAAAACCTTTCATTGGATGTACTTCTAAAGGTGAAGGTCCGTTCATTCATTTCTCCTTTGAATAAGCCTTTGACCAATTAGTTCTTACCTTAAGAAAAGTTGACGGATGCCGGACAAAGGCAACATACATGCAGAGTGGAATCCGTAACCTGCAAAGTTTGCAACGAAGAATTTCAAATCAAAATGCATCGACTGTTCGTATTCTTTAATCCGCGAATCATCAAGTATCGCTCTTAGTTTTGAACTACGCGGGTTATGATTAGCCAGGACAAATATTACCTCGGGTTTACACTCGCTACCTACCGTTACTTTGAAGCCATTGGTTGGATGTTCAAATTGCAGTAACCCAAGATCGTCGAGTTGCTCGAATTGCGTCTCCATGGTCTGCAGTAAGGACTTGTAACGGTTTACATCCGAAAGAAATACATTAATATCTTGGATATGTTTGAATAACCCAGCGGCACCACTCAGAGCATTGTCGCCATATTTCATTTCGATTAAAGCCGCTTTGCAGTTTCGCCCGTTTTTACGTTCGGCTGCCAGCCAACGTATAGCCAGTAAATCAAAACGAGCCCCAATACTGGAGTCAGAAAATTCGATGTCAGTTATGAAGTATTCCGTTTCTCCAGAAATTGGTGAGCAATTGTTTTCCCGTGCTATCAGTTGCTGAAATTCCCGTTCAGGTTTGTTATGTATCGAGAAGGAGATATCCATGATCTGCTTGAGTGTGGGAAACCCTGCTAACCACGCTGCGACATCCTTTAGATTACGCAAAGTTGTTGGCAGCTTAGGTAAGGGTATTTGTGATTTGTTATATCGTGGATCGAAAAATGAGTTGTATCCTCCGTTCGTCTTGTGCGTCAATCTGAGAAGATTCCCACCGCGATAGTAAATGTTGACATAGCCATTCCGAATAAAGAGCATGAGAGTATTGTCCTGCTTAACCCATTCCAGAAGGGGGTGAAGTAAGCCAGTTTCATTCTTTAGATCACTCATGAAAGAAGCTGGTAATCTTCTGCTATCTTGCATTTATACTTCCCACCATTCTCCATCATTGTGCAATTCCACGTTGGCGAACAGAGTCGGGTATCGTTCAGGCATGAATGTGTGAATCGGGACCACCTTGCCGGGCGACAGCGCTGAAACAAATCTTTTCAAATCGGCTATGCTGGCGTGACCGGAAGTGTGGATATGCCGGTCGGGAACCTTATGTTTCGACAACCAATTGCGCAAACTTTCAAAGGATTCTCTCTCCCAGTAACCTTCCCACTGTGAATAAACGTATGCTGCTCCAGTGAGGCAATCTGCCCTAGTTAAGTCGGCGCGATGTATAGGGCGGAAGAGTAGCACGGATTTTCCTGATACTTCTTTGAGGTCTTCTATGAATATACGGCGAGCGGAGTGCCTCTTTAGCAGATCGAACCAGGCATTATTCTTAATCTGAACACGCTGCGCTTGGGGTATATACAGCGTCACTTCTGGCCAATCGGACTGCGGTATTCTGGGATTACCGGTAGCCTCAAGAATAGATGCCGCGTAGAGGTCAATCACAAGCCTCCGCCCGGATCTCTTGCAAGCTCGGAAAATGGATACGACTCGATCAATGTTCTGCGCAGAAGTATGTACCAATACTATGCCTTCGGTTTCAACGCATATGCGTAACAGCTCCGTCTCAATGTCTGTTTCCGAGGGGAAATGCTTGTCCTCATCCAACCGGCCAAGAGATGACCCTTCAACAAGAAGTGCGTCCACGGGAGAAGGCGGGCGACTAATGAATCTTTCGTAAAGCGGCGACTTTCTACCGTGTGCACGAAAATCGCCGCTGTAGAATAAGCGCTTGCCTTCTGACTCGATCAACAGAGAATAGGCGTCGTAAGCTGAATGGTCTGTAAGGAACGGTGTTACTTGGAATGGTCCGATGCCAATTGGCGTCTCTGAAACAAAATCCCAGCCGGCCGTTGGTATTGTCCAATTGCCGGGTAGAAACGGAGCTGCCGCTGCCATTATCCTGCGAGCGGCGGGGCCCATCCCGGTTGGAATTCCCTGCCTCACATAGGAGAGTAGTCCAAAGTGATCTAGGTGCGGGTGAGAAATCAGGATCGCAAGTAGTGATGGATCCTTTTGGTTCAGGCCATGAATCTGAGGCAGATATTGAGACCCGTCTTCCTCAGCATCTAACGGAAGACCAAGGTCAATGAGCAGTCGCTGTCCGTCGCTCTCGACCTCGACACAACTTCCGCCTATTTGCTTGCTGCCACGATGGATACACGCACGCATTGATTCCTCTACTTTGGTCCCATGAATCTAGCCAAGTGTTGTCTCCCCATCCAACGCCTTCAGAACCTCTTTCGCCGCGTACGCCTTCGCGCGCTTGCGGCCGGTGATTTCTGTCAGAATGCCAGCTTCCTCCAACGAACTTAAAGCATATTGAGCGGACGGGTAGCTGACCCTCAGGAATTCCTGGGCGGTTTTCGCGTTCAGCACTGGCTTCATGAAAATGAGTTCAACCAGTTGCCCTGCCGTCGGCGACAGCCGCTTTTCCCGGGCTATCTGCGAATACTGACGCAATAGGTCTAATAGCCGGCGGGACCTCGTTACCGCGTCATTAGACTGTTCGGTCACAGCCAAGAGAAAGAACTCAATCCACTCTCTCCAGGCTCCCCTTTGGCTCACCTTCAGGAGAAGGTCGTAATACTCCTGGCGGCGCTGTTCAAAAAATGCGCTCAGATATAGCAAAGGCTTGCCAAGTACATTCTTCTGGCAGAGGAGGAGCGTCACCAGCAAACGTCCGATACGGCCGTTGCCGTCGAGGAACGGATGAATGGTCTCAAACTGGTAGTGGACCATGGCCGCCTGGACAAGAGGCGGCAGATCCGTATCAGCGTGGAGGAACTTCTCCATCTCATTCAGGCACTCCTGCATTTCCGGAACCGGCGGCGGCACGAACGTGGCGTTATCCAGCATCGCCCCGGCTGAACCGATCCAGTTTTGCTCTTGGCGAAACTCGCCCGGAGTGGCACGCTCGCCTCTCACCCCCTCCATCAGGATGCCGTGCAATTCACGAATGAACCTGAGGCCCAGCGGGAGATCGTTCAAGCGCTTTAGCCCGTACTCCATTGCGCGGACATAATTCTGGACTTCCTTTACGTCCCTTTGCTTTTCGACTTGGGTAGCTTCAAACAGGAGAAGGTCGGAGAGCGAAGACTGTGTGCCTTCGATGCGTGAAGACAGCACTGCCTCTCTTCTGATGAATGGGTAGATGAGAAGGTGTGGATTAGGCAATGTTTCGCCCAAGCCCGAAAGGGTCCCGACCGCCAGGTCAGCGCGGGATATTCTGGACACCAGCGCCGTGTCCCATTCCAGCTTCGGCGGCAAAGTATTGGGCACAAACGCCCAGTATCCACCGGTGGACTTAACCAGCTTACCAGCCGGACTTTTCTTGAATAGCTCTTCGTCCATTATTAAACCCCTCTTTAATAACGCCAGTCGTTATTAAAGACAACGCCATATTTCTTTAATAATACACCTGGCGCGGGGCTTTTGCAACCATCTCGGGTCCCGCTTTCGGCTGATACTGCGCGGCAGGAGATCCTGGCAACGGCAGGTCTGCTGGCCCGATGACGCCGCTAGCACCGAAAAACGGTCGTTTGCTTGTTCAAAACGCTACCGGTGCCCGGGGGAGAGGGACGATAAAACAGCTAGTTCTTGAAATTTTACCTTATGTATTTTTGTTGGAAAATGAAGCTAAACAGACACAACACACGAAGCACATTAACAACAGAATACAGAGGACAAAGACCCTGACCTGAACGCTTGCCCTTGAAAGGGGGTTCAAGCGTGGTAACAACTACTTTATGCTCTCCACAAGACGAAAACCCCCTATCCTATGACCGATTAGACGGCGAATGGGCACAATGGTTTCGCACCGCCCAAAGGTTTGAACACAAAGTGCCTGCACAGGATAGGGGGGACATCAGACATAGTATCATACTGGAACTGGCAAGGGCTAGAGCCAGGAATGGCGAACAGTCATTCAGCGAGGCGATGATGTGCCGTATCGCAAGCTGTGTGGTCGCTCTCTACTGGCGGAAGCAATACAAGCTCACTAATGGTCTTGACTGCGGAAGCTGTAGCCAGAAGCAAAGGGCAAAATGCCGGTCGGCGGACTTATACCGCCAGTGTCCAAAGGCTATCAAGATTGAATACCTGTCAAAGCCGATAACGGATGAGAACGGCAACGTAACCGAGCTTGGGGACACGATAGCCGATGACAAGGCGATTGATGTTGGAGCTTGGCTAGACGCCCGCACTTTCCTACTCAGCTTCCCGAACAGGCTAGTCCAAATAGCCCACAAAATAGACGATGGGCAAACTCTCACTCACGGCGAAAGAACCTACCTCTGCAAATGGCGAAAGCGAGAACAAATCAGCCTGAATTAGGGGCTGACATTCTGACACCCCTTACCAATATATATAGTGGGAGCACCGATAATGCAAGCGAATTGCGGGTTATCG
>NZ_JBAZDW010000052.1:0-8790 GCF_041654235.1 Dehalococcoides sp.
CTATTTCACTTGATAAAGAAGGTGGCTGCCCGCTTTACTGTTTGCCGGTAATCATCTGGTTTATACGGCTATAAGGGCAGGCTACCACCTCCCAAATCATTTTATGAGTTCCTTTGCCCAAGCGGCGGCACGTTCAAGTTCGCCTTCTTTTAGAGGGCCTTTTTCAGTCGCTACGAAGAACCAGGTCGGCGGGGCTAAAAGCTGTCCGCCTTTTTGGGTCAGCGATGCGGCTATGCGGTCAGCGGCGAAGCCGAATATTTTGACTATCGGGTTGGAAAATCTGGTATCAAATGATGCTACTTTAATACCTTTCAGGGTGGGAAGATTTTTAATCAATTCCTGCAAGGGTTTGGTAGGACGGCCGCCCTGAGTCGGCGAGCCGAATATGACCAGGTCAAAGGTAAGCAGTTTTGACGGACTGGTTTCGGTTGCTCTGCATACCTCAGCACCACTGCCGATAGCACTGGCTACAGACCGGGCAATTTGCTCGGTGTTGCCGTAAAATGAATCATATATAACCAAAGATTTCATGATGTATCCTTGTCTTGTACCCGGTTTATTTTTGTTTCTTTATCTGGTAGCGGATAAGGGTTTTTAGTACTTTGGCATCCGGTTTGGATTGATATTCTTCCTCATGCGGGCCGGATATCTCATAACCGTTTGCGGCGATAAACTTGTGCAGGCGTTCCACAGATTCCATTTCCTGATCGTAAGACCCCAAATGCAGGATTTGGGCTACCGTGCCGTATTCCCAAGTTTCCAGCTTTACCTCGGTACCGGGTTCTTTCTGGGGCAGTGAAGTTATATTTTCAGGTACCGGTATACCGGCAATAATCACCCATTCATCCTTTGGATATAAATGGGCATCAGGGTAACGGGCACGCGGGCAACTTACTTTAAATGACTCTAATCCCTTCTTCAGCAGGTCAAATTTCAGGGTATATACAGAGCCAAACAAAGCCGGGAATATTTGGGAGAAAACCTTGTCCGGAGCACCCTTTCCCCTGACAACCGCCATCTTTTGATCTGGCATTTCCAGTATTACAGGATCAGTCTTGAGTTTGCGCGGTGACATCAGCACTTCCTTATCCGGAATATTTATGGTAAGTATAACACTCCTTGCGGCCTTGTTTAAGACTGCTTTTATAAATGGCTGGATTGTAAGGAGGGTACTTTGCGGTTATAATAAGCCCGATATGGTAGAGATACTTCGAAACAAGAGTTTTGCCACCCGTTTCCAGATACTTATTGAGATAGCTACTCACGGGCCTACTATTCAGCAGAGGGCTATAGCCCAAGAGCTGTCTATCACCCCGCAGGCCGTTTCAGACTATATAAGCCAGCTGGAAGGCGAAAGCATGATTACCTATTTGGGGCGTTCACGCTACCAGATAACCCGCGAAGGGGTAAACTGGGTGCTTAAGAATGTCCGGGAGGTAAAGGCCTATTTTGACGGGATAGACAGTGTCATAAACGGGATAGTGATATCACCCGCTATTGCCGAAAAGGATATAAAACAGGGCGAACAGGTAGGCCTGAAAATGGTAAACGGCCTGTTGTATGCCACTGCTGATTGCCAGACCAAGTCCACCGGGATTGCCGAAGCTGATGCCAAAGCCGGCGAAGATGTGGGCGTACGCGATATACAGGGGCTGATTGAATTCAGCTACGGGCTGGTGGCAGTGCTGGTTGTGCCGGGTATTGCCAAAGGCGGTTCGCGGCATATTGATTTGGAGCTTTTGAAAACCAGACTCAAAGGGGTTAGTCATGTAGGGGCAATCGGGCTTGAATCTGTGGCGGCACTGCACCGGGCCGGAATAGAACCCGATTACCTTTATGATGTTTCCGGAGTAGTTATAGATGCCGCTTTGCACGGGCTGTCTTCAGCGGTGGTTTGTACCGAAGAAGATGTATACGCTTTGGTATCCAGCCTTAAAGACCGCAATATTGAATACTCGCTGACCAGTCTCTAGTTCGTAAGTTCAGGGCAGACAAAAACAGCCTCTTTCGGAGGCTGTTTTATTATGTTCCGCTGTTCTGTTTTAAAAGACTGCCCAGATACGCTCCTATGAATACCATCAGCAGACCCAGCAGAACATTGGCCAGAATATTGGAAAAACCGTTAAAGTAGTCGCCATTTTTAAAGCAGTCTAAAGTTTCATAACTGAAGGTGGAAAAAGTGGTGAAAGCCCCCAGAAAACCGGCTGTCAGCATAAGTTTCAGGTGGGTATTGTGGCTGTCGGAGCTGAATCCCCACTGCATCAGGAAGCCCAGCACGAAACAGCCCAGGCAGTTTACAATCAGGGTTCCGTAAGGAAAGCTATCTCCCAACAATTTGACGGTAAGGTTATTCAGCCCGTAACGGCTGACTGCACCCAAAGCCCCGCCTGCCGCCAGCAGCAGTATTTCGCCCATTTAAACACCTCTTTTAAATGCTGATGAACAGATATGCCGACAAGAGGCGTTTTTTGCCCCGGAATGACGGCAGTAAATGCAGGCTATCTGCCTGCCGGAATGCACCAGACAAAATATTCTAGCAGATGAATAAAATAAATTGAAATCCAAGTGGTTTTAGAGGGATATCAGTCCCGCCATCCCTCCGGCTGGAGACAATATTTGTCAAAAGCGGAGGAACAACGGTGATTGATAAACGGGGCTGGAGATTATTCGTATTCTACGAAATAGTTGTTAAGTTTGGTGTTTACCGAATTGAACAGCTTGTCTGAAAGCTCAAGATATTTATCCTTTTCTTCCTGAGTGAAGCAGTCAAAAATATCTTGGGTATAGTCATTGAATAACTCAGGGTTATGCTTGGCACGGTGCTCTTCAGTTATCTGGTAAACTGTCTTGCGGCCAATCTTCTGTTTTTCCAGATACCCTTTTTCTACCATGCGGTTCATTATCTGGAGGAGAGTGTTTGGCTCTTTGATTATAAGGCGGGCCATGGTATCCACATCGGCCTTGCCCAGATTTCTGAGCATATTCAAAATAGACATTTGCTCAAGGGTATATTCGGTATCGTGAGCCATTCGCTTTTGCATATAGCGCAAAATACTTAGATAGGTACAGCTGAAGTGGTGATAAAGTCTGTGATTCAGGTTGTCGAACATTTCTACCATTATGCTTTTTGTTTCTTTCCCCCATTAAATAAAACGTGCGCGCCATTATAACATATCAGGGCAAGTACTTTAAAAAAATACGCATATACATCTGTAATAATACATATATAGCACCAATATCGGTTATTCAGCTTGCAATCTGCCGTTTGGCGTGGGAGTGATTCTGCAAGGTTACTTCCGGAGTCTGGAAGTGTGTTTACGGCTTGACAGGGTTCTGGTATTTGTTATATTCTAATGCAACTAGTTGCAATTGCTTAATATTGCATAAGAGATGGTGATATGAACAGACCTGCTTCGGATATTGACTGGGCTAAAGCCTGGGATGACGCTACTGCCCAAAGAGGGCTGAGGGCTAATCTTGAGCGGCAGGGGCATAGCCGCGAGGATTTCTGGCAGAAATACCAGAGCTGGATGAGCCTGTATGTCAACCGTGATTACCCCGGGAAACTGCTTGAACGGATTATTGGCATTACCCGCGGGGGTGAAAGCCTGCTGGATATTGGTGCCGGTGCCGGTTCGTTTGCTATTCCTCTGGCCAAACAGGGTGTAAAAGTAACTGCCATTGAGCCTTCACCCAGACAGTCAGGTTTGCTGATGGCTGAGATTGAAAAAGAGTTACTTGCCAATATCAGGCTAGTCAGCCAGCCGTGGGAAGAACTGTTGCCCGAAGAAATAGGCTGTCATGACCATGTCATGGCGGTTTATTCGCTGGAAATGGAGAATATCCGCCTGGCACTGGAAAAGATGATAACTCTGGCCGCTAAGAATGTGTTTATTGTCCACACTGCCGGCAACGACCTCCGCCCTATTCTGAAGACTCTTTTCGGGCTGCAGGCCTCGCCTGATTATATTTATATATACAACATACTCTACCAGATGGGTTTCAGCCCCGATGTAGAGGTGTTTTACCGTAATTATCAGATACCGCTGGATGTCCAGCTGGAGATGTTCTCCTACAACCCTGGGCTCAATCCGGAAGAGCTTGCCAAGCTGAAAGAACATCTGACGGATAGCGGTAAAACTTTTACTGAGGGCGGACAGGTCTGGCTGAAACGCCAGAATAGAGATGCCCTTATCTGGATTAAAAAGGAGGTTCAGTAATCTGGTGATTAAAAATTGGAAAAAGTTTAAGAAAGTCTGGCTTATCGGTCTGGCGGCAGTGATATCGCTAAGCCTGTTTGCTGGCTGTGAGCAGACAACCCCTAATGCAGATGATACTGCCACGGCTGTTACCCTGAAGGTCGGTTCTACCAAACCCTTCAAGACGACCAACCGCTTCAGTGACTACTGGTACGGGGTGTTGACTAACCTGACTACCCATGACAGCCTGATAAGGCTGGGGGATGACATGTCCATCAAGCCCTGGCTGGCCAAATCATGGATAGTGTCAGATGACGCTAAGACATTTGTTTTTACCATTGTGGATAATGCCTACTGGCATGACGGCACTAAGCTGACGGCTGAAGATGTGGCCTTTTCTGTGGAATACTACCGTGATTACATCGCTTCGGCTAGCTGGATGAAAGATGTAATAGCTGATGTCAGCTTTTCGGGGGATACAGTTACCCTTTCTCTGTCCCGTCCTTACGGTAACCTTCTGACCGAATTTATGACCTATTCCATTGTCCCCAAACATATCTGGCAGGATGTGACTGACCCGCTTAAGTATAACCAGACGGATATGACAGTCGGTTCGGGTCCGTTCGTATTTGAAAGTTTTGACCTTTCTTCCGGCAAGTTTATCTTCAAGGCTAACGAAGACTATTTTCAGGGCAAGCCCACCATTGACCGCCTTGAGGTGGATATTTACCAGAATATGGACGCTTTGGTTTTATCACTTGCCAAAGGTGATATAGATACCTGGTGGGATTATTCCGGGACTTTCCCCTATACCAGCATACCCGCCCTGATAAAGTCCGGTAAGGTAGACTTTGAGACCAGCACCTATCTGGGTGTGCCCTCTGCTCTGGGTTTTAACCTTGAAGACGGCCCTGCCAGCGATATAAATGTCCGCAAGGCTATTGCGGCGGCTATAAACTACCAGCAGATAATAGAATACTTTTATGCGGGCTACGGTAGTGTGCCTACCACTGGTTTTGTTCCTCCCACCCACCCAAATTTCAATGCTGACCTGCCTTCTCTGGCATATAATCCTGCAGAGGCCAATGCCCTGCTGGATGCGGCCGGACTGCTGGATACAGATGGGGATGGTATCCGTGAGGATTCGTCCGGACAGAATATTTTCCTGAGACTGCTGGCCAGATCTGACCAGTCTACCAATATGCGTCTGGCTGAAATACTGCGGGATGCCCTGTCTGAGATTGGGCTTGGGGTAGAGATAAGAGCCCTGGACCTTTCGGCTTGGGCTTCGGTAAAAGATGCACTTGACTACGATATGGTTCTGTTCGGGGCTACTCCCTGGGGCACTCTGATGCATGCCGGGCATGGTTCGGGGTACTTTGACTCCAGACGTACCGGTCAGGGTGTTTTGCACAATCTGGCTGCGGCTGAATATTTGGCCGCCTGTGACGCCAGACTGGCTACGGCTGACCCTGCCCAACAGGCGGTGCTTGACCTCCGGATACAGGAACTTACCGCCGAGTATCTGCCGGGTATTGCCCTGGCCTGGACTGAGAGTGTCTACCCTTACCGGCAGGGTTGGTCAGGCTGGGTGATAGACAGTATCTATGGCGGGGTGTTTAACGGATTTTCCTTCTTGAGTGTCCAGTCCCCCTAGAGTATTATGGCTGGCCGGGGTTTTTATATTCCGGTCAGCCTTTATTCACTTTATAAAATATGCAAAGACATTATCACCCTGCGGCCAGCTTTCTGGGTAAGGCGTTGCGTTACGGCATCGTACTTATAGTTATTATTGCCTTAAATTTTCTTATTCCCAGAGTTATGCCGGGAGACCCGGTTAAAAATATACTGGGTGAACAGGCCTACTATACCGCGGAGGATGTGGCCGCTCTTTCAGCTGAACTGGGGCTGGACAAACCCGTATACCAGCAGTTCGGTGACTATCTGGGCGGACTCTTTAGCGGTGACTGGGGCTACTCGTACCTGTATATGCAGCCGGTTCTGGAGGCAGTGGGCGGGCATCTGCTGTGGACGCTGGTACTTATCCTGCCGGCTATTATACTGGGGGCGCTCCTTGCCGGGCTGGCCGGGTTGGTGGCGGGCTATTTCCGGAAGACTCCTCTGGACATAGGTCTGACCAGCGGTTTTATGCTGGTTTATGCCATGCCTCATTACTGGATTGCCATGCTTATGCTTATGTTTTTCAGCTTCAATCTGGGCTGGTTTCCCATGGGCAAGGTGACTACCGGCGGGCTGAGCGGTTTTGCCTATTTTGCAGACCTGCTCTGGCATATGGCGCTGCCCCTGCTGGTTATTACCCTGTTTAAGGCGGCCTATGATTTTCTGATTATGAGAAATACGGTTATCTCCATTTGCGGAGAAGATTATATCCTGATGGCCAGAGCCAAGGGGCTCAGCCGCGGGCGGATTCTTTTTAAACATATACTCAGAAATTCACTTGCTCCTTTGGTGACGGTTACCGCTATTCAGTTTGGCATGCTTTTTTCGGGAGTACTGCTGGTGGAAACCGTTTTTTCCTGGCCGGGCATGGGGACGCTTATTTATGAAGCTATCGGGGCGCGTGATTATCCACTTATTCAGGGTGCCTTTTTAATTATTGCAGTTTGTGTCCTGCTGGCTAACATGACGGCAGACCTGCTTTACAGACGCCTTGATCCGAGGACAGCTTAAGATGAATATCCTTAAAAAACTGACCGCAAATAAACTCCTGTTCTTCGGGGTGGTACTTCTGGGGATATTCGTGCTTTCAGCGGTATTTGCTCCGCTGATTTCCCCGCATGACCCGTGGACTTACGGACAGGCTTTTCTGCACCCTTCTGCCCAGCATCTGCTGGGGACTAATGACGTGGGGCAGGATATATTTTCCGAGCTGGTTTATTCTGCCAGAGTATCCTTGTGGGTGGGTTTTGTATCTGCCTCTCTGGCTACTTTGCTGGGGGTGGCGGTGGGTATCTGGGCAGGATTCCGCCGCGGCTGGCTGGATAATGTACTGATGGGTATGGCTGATATATTTCTGGTTATACCGGCTCTGCCTCTGGTAATACTCCTTTCGGTATATCTGGGACCCAGTATCTGGAATATTATTCTGGTTATCGCCCTGACTCTCTGGCCGGGGACGGCACGGGTAATCCGTTCGCAGGTGATTACTATCCGCCAGAGCGGTTACGTGGAATCCGCCCGTATTATGGGGGCAAGTGAATTCCGCCTGATGTGGCGGCATGTACTTCCGAATGTATTGCCACTGGTGGCTGCCAAGTTTATTCTGGCGGTGGCGGTGGCCTTGCTCCTTGAGGCTTCCATGAGTTTTCTGGGTCTGGGTGACCCGTCTCAAAAAAGCTGGGGCATGATGCTTCATTATGCTTTTTCACGGGGAGGATTTGTCCAGAACCTGTACTGGTGGTATCTGCCGCCGGGACTGTGCATTACCCTGTGCATACTGGGGCTGACCTTTATCAATATGAGTTTTGAAGACCGCACTGATCCCCGGTTGCAAAGGATACTGGACAGATGAAAAACCTGCTGGTAGTTTCCAACCTGCACGTTTATTTTGAGACTCCTGCCGGTCTGGTGCGGGCTAACAACGGGTTGAATCTGCACCTTGAAGAGGGTTGTAATCTGGGTATTATGGGGGAGAGCGGCTGCGGCAAGACTGTACTTGTCTATACCCTGCTGGGGCTGCAGCAACCCGGTAAAATTATAACCGGCAGTATACTTTTCAGCGGCAGAGAGCTGGTAAATCTGCCCGAAGCTGAGCTGAACCATATAAGGGGCAGGCAGATTGCCCTTATCCCTCAAAACCAGTCTACCGCTCTCAATCCCCTTTTAAAGGTGGGTGAACAGATAGGCGAGGTTTGCGTGAATCTGAACAGGCCTGACATAAGGCTGGAGGGGGCTAGAAAGTTACTTTCGGATTTGGGATTGGGTGATATTCATTCGGTTGAGCATATTTTAAAAAGCTATCCCCACCAGCTGTCCGGGGGTATGCGCCAAAGAGTGCTGACGGCCATGGCGCTTCTTTCAGAGCCGGATTTACTGGTGGCAGACGAACCTACTACCGCACTTGATGCTAATACCCGTACCACCACCCTGAATATACTGAAAGAGGCATCCAAAAGAACCAGCCTGCTGGTTATCAGCCATGACTTACCTGCTCTGAAAACCCTCTGCCCAAAGCTGGGGGTAATGTATGCCGGGAGGATTGTGGAGTATGGTGATACCTTAAGCCTTATGTCAAACCCCCTTCACCCTTACAGCCGCCTGCTTATGAAATGCCAGCAAGCCGGAGATTATATTGATATACCTTTGACAGGTTTTGAAAGCCGGGATTTACTGGGAGATAATGAAGGTTGTAGTTTCGCCCCGTTCTGTCCGCAGGCAACCGGGATTTGTTTTAAAGAATTACCCCCTGAAGTTTGTCTGGACAATAGCAGAGTGGTTTGCCATCTTTATACCCAAAGCGGGATGAAGCTGTGTTAAAAGCCGAAAATCTGTCAGTCCATTTTGTAGTCAGGCATAACCCGCTGGTACGTTTGAAGCACCCAGACCACACCATTAGGGCTGTTTCCGACGT